>JBGOXZ010000098.1:0-8543 GCA_041479395.1 Opitutaceae bacterium | reverse complement strand
ACTGCTCATCCTCACCGGCGACCGCGCGGCCGGCCTGGCGGAATGGCGGCGCGCGCTCGAACTCAATCCCGACTTCCCGGGGCTCCGCGAAAGGCTGCGGCAGCAGGAGAAGTGACGGTCTCTCCGATTGAGAATGCAGGAGGACGTCGACCGTGCAAACCTAGTTGGATTTTTCCACTAACTTCTTCCTTTTCGCCTGAAATTCCTCCTCGGTCAGAAGTCCGCGTTTTCGCAGGTCATCCAACTCCATCAAGTCTCTGTAGAGCACATCTGTTTCGGTTCGTGGAGTCGCGTTTTCGACCGCAACCGGCACCGCGGCGCCTGGCGCTGACGCCGGTACCGGGGCATGAAGCTCCGGATCGTTCGCGTCGAGCGCCTTGAACACGACTTTGGCGTTGGCGAAGCCGGTGAGTGGGACGAACGGCCTTGCCGTCTTCGTGCTGACAATCTTCAGCTCCTTGTGCAACTTGGCACAATACGCGGCGGCATCCTCGAGCGCTTGCGCTTTCAGTTTCTCGGTATTGCGCGCGAATCCAGTGTTCGCCCAGCGAGTCAGGGCATAGGTGTCGTGGCCGAGTGGTACGATTTCGGGGTTCGGGTCTGCACGGCAGGTCACGGCGAGGAGACCGAGAGGCAATGCCAGCCAGGCGAACAGGGGCATTCTCATGGCGTGGACCTTCAGCCATCTCGTTTTCCTCGTCAACTTCAACAAAAACCGCGATTGCGTGCCACATCACGCTGGCGGGCCGGCCCGTGATTCGACATATGAACGAAAGATCCATGTCGAATCGGCCGTCCCCATCTTCCGGCGTTCCGCCCGCAACCGGCCCCTCGTCTTCGGCTGCGGCTGCCGCGGCAAGACGAAGCGGGTGGGCGCGGGCGAGCCTGGAACAACTGGATCACGACCGATGAGGGCCCCGCTTCGACCGCCAGCCGCACCGGGGCCTCGCGCCTCCCGCCGGACGACCGTCTTCGCCGGCACCGGCCTTGTCCTTGCCGCGTTCGCCGTCTACGCCAACAGCTTTTCCGGGCCGTTCATCTTCGACGACCTGCTGTCGATTCCCCAGAATCCGACCATCCGCAGTTTGCTCATGTCGCTCGATCCGCCCGGCGGTGGCCTGACGGTTACGGGCCGGCCGTTGCTGAATCTGTCCTTCGCGCTCAACTATGCGCTCAGCGGCGACCACGTCTGGAGCTATCACGCGCTGAATCTTTTGATCCACCTCCTGGCGGGATTGACCCTGTTTGGGATCGTCCGGCGCACGCTAGCCGGGCCGGGAGCACGCAGCCGAAAGCCGGTTGCTCCCTCCTCTCTGCTCCCCAAGAGCGAAGCGACGTTCGTCGCCTTCGCCGTGGCCTTGCTCTGGACGCTGCATCCGCTGCAGACCGAATCAGTGACGTACATCGTGCAGCGAGCCGAGTCGCTGATGGGCCTGTTCTATTTGCTGACCCTTTATTGTTTCATCCGCGGCGCGGAGCTCAGCCATTTCGGGCGGGATCGGGAGATCCCGCCCTCCACGGCCGGACCGGGCGATCAGGGGGCGCGGTCGTCTGGCGGCGCCCCCAGCCGATCCGGCTGGTGGTTCGCCCTTTCCTTCATTTCCTGCCTGCTGGGCATGGCCATCAAGGAGGTCATGGTCTCGGCTCCGCTCTTCGTGCTGCTCTATGACCGCACCTTCCTGGCCGGCAGTTTCCGCGCGGCCTGGCGCCGGCGCGGGCGGGTCCATCTCGTGCTGGCGGCCACTTGGATCCCGCTGACGGGATTGGTGCTACACGCCGCGAATCGCGGGGGAACGGCGGGCTTCGGCGTCGGCGTGAGCTTCTGGTCCTACGCCGCGACTCAATTCCAGGCGTTGTCGCATTATCTCTGGCTGTCGGCCTGGCCGCATCCCCTGATCATTGATTACGGAGTGCGGTGGATGGCGTCGGTCGGGGACGTGGCGCCCTATGCCGCGGGAGTCGCCCTGCTGGTCGCCGCCACGTCGGTGGCGCTCGTCCGCCGGCCGGCGCTCGGGTTCCTTGGAGCCTCGTTCTTCGCGATCCTTGCCCCGACTTCCCTGGTTCCCGGGACTCGCCAGACGTTGGCCGAGCATCGCATGTACCTTTCCCTGGCGCCGGTGATTGTGCTGATGGTTCTGGCGTTGTACGCATGGCTCGGGCGTCGCGGCCGGTTCGTCCTGGTGCTCGTCGCAGCCGGCCTCGGCTGGATGACCATCCAGCGCAACACGGTCTACCACAGCAACGAGGCCATCTGGCGCGACACGGTGGCCAAGAGACCAGGCAACGTCGCCGCACGCAATAATTACGGCAACGTCCTGGCCTTGGCCGGCCGGCCCGAGGAGGCCCTGGCGCAATACGAGGAGGCGATCCGGCTCGAGCCGGGTGACGCCGACGCTTATTACAACGCCGGCAAAGCCCTGACGCGGCTCGGCCGCCTTCCGGAAGCGATCGCGCGCTACGAGCAGGCGCTGCGGGCCAACCCCAACATGCCGGACGCGCAGGCCGCGCTCGGCATCGCGCTGCAGGAAACCGGCCGCGGCGACGAGGCCATCGCGCACTTCGAGGAAGCGTTGCGCCTCGATCCGAACTACGCCGACGCGCACAACCACCTCGGCGTGGCGCTGGCGAAGGCCGGACGCTTCCCGGATGCGATCGCGCACTTCGAACAGGCGCTGCACCTCAATCCCGCACTCCCCGAGGTGCACAACAATCTCGGCAACGCCTTGCGGGCGACCGGACGCTTGCCGGAGGCGCTGGCGCACTACGAGCAGGCGCTGCGGCTCAAGCCGGATTTCGCCGAAGCCCACAACAATCTGGGCAGGGCGTTGGGCGAGGCGGACCGCCTGCCGGAGGCGATCGCCCAATTCGAACATGCGCTGCACATCGATCCCGCCGTGCCCGGAGTGCACAACAATCTGGGCATGGTCCTGCTCATGGCGGGGCGCACGCAAGAAGGGATTGCTCAATTCGAGGAGGCGCTGCGGCTGAATCCGAACCAGCCTCAGGTACACCTGAACCTGGCCATGGCCCTGGAGAGCGTTGGCCGGACGAGCGAGGCGGCAGTCCATTATGAGGCGGCCCGACGGCTGGGGGCCGCCGTGCCGCCGTCGAGCAACTGAGCGCGGGGCGCCATGCCGCCCTGGCTGCGCCTGATTCCTGAATCCTGCCGGCGCTGGGACTAGTGGCGAGCCCGAGGCAGTGGGTTTTGAGGCCGTGAGCCAGCGAGTAAAAGGCGCCTGCCGGCACGCGACGGCCAAGGGATGTCATCAAGGACTGGCAAGGGTTGCATTGCCGGCGCCTGGCAATCACGCCGGTAACAGCGATCTGGCTACAGAACTGCAGTGCGGCATTTCCCAACCGCGCCCTCCGCTCCGCCCGCCGCATTCTTGACCTCCATTTCCCCTTCCGGCTAGCGTGGATGCGATGCCCGCGTCCCCGTCGTCCGCCGCCGCGCCCTCGCGTTGGGTTCTGGTGGGTTATGCCGCCATTCTTCTGGTGCTCGCGGCGCTGGCCGCCTACCACAACACGTTCCGGGTTCCGTTCCTCTTCGATGATACGCCCTCCATTCTCGACAATCCAACGATCCGGCATCTCGGGGATCTGAAGGACGTGCTCCTGCCGGGCGCGGGGTACGGTATCACCGTTAGCGGCCGGCCCATGGTCAATCTGTCGCTCGCGCTCTGCTACGCGATGAGCGGCACGCACGTCTCGAGCTACCATACGCTCAATCTTCTGATCCACATCCTGGCCGGCTTGACCCTGTTCGGCATCGTGCGGCGAACCCTGATGGAAGCAGGGAGCAGGGAACCAGGGGGTGCCCTCTCCGCATCCGAAGTCGCGCCCCGTTCCTCCCTGCTCCCGGCCCCCTACTCCCAGCTCCTCCGGCGCGACGCCGCGCCGCTGGCCTTCACGGTCGCTCTGCTTTGGATCCTGCATCCGCTCCAGACCGAGGCGGTGACCTACGTCATCCAGCGCACCGAGTCATTGATGGGGCTGTTCTTCCTGCTCACGTTCTATTGCTTCATCCGCGCGGTTTCGTCGCCGCGACCGTGGCCGTGGCGCGTGCTGACGGTGCTGGCCTGTCTGGGCGGCGTCGGCACCAAGGAGGTGGCCGCCACCGCGCCGCTGCTGGTGTTCCTGTATGACCGGACGTTTGTGACCGGCACTTTCCGCGAGGCGTGGCGCCGCCGGCGCTGGCTGCATTTGAGTCTTGCCGCCACTTGGGTGCCGCTGGCCCTGCTGGTGGCGAGCACGGAATGGAATCGCGGCGGCACCGCCGGCTTCAACGTGGGCGTCTCGCCGTGGGCCTACTGGTTCACACAATTTGAGGCCGTCGCTCGCTACCTGAAACAGGCGCTCTGGCCGCATCCCCTCACCTTCGAGTACGGCACGTTCTGGATGGGTTTCTGGGATGCCGCGCCGTTCGCCCTGATCGTCCTGCCCCTGGCCGCGGCGACCATGGTGGCGCTCTTGCGTTGGCCCGTCGCCGGTTTTCTGGGGGCGTGGTTCTTCGCCATTCTCGCTCCCACCAGCGTCGTGCCGGGGACGATCCAGATGATCGTCGAGCACCGGATGTACCTGCCGCTGGCCGCGGTGATCGCCGGTGCCGTCGTCGGCCTGCACGCTGCGCTGAGCCGGCTCCCGAAGCCCGCAGCCGCCGGCGTCCCTCCGCGGCGCCGTTTTTGGGCGGTGCTGCGCCGCCCGCTCCTGCCCTGTCTCGCCCTGGCCCTGCCGCTCGGGCTGCTGACCGAACAGCGCAACGGCCTGTACGGAAACGACCTGGCGCTGTGGCGACAGACGGTGGCACAGAGTCCCGCCAGCGCCATCGCGCAAAGCAGTCTGGGCACCGCGCTGTACTTGCGGAACCGCCTGCGGGAGGCGATGCACCATTACCTGATCTCCCTCCACCTCAATCCGAACCGGGCCCTCAGCCACTACAACATCGCGCTGGCGTATGCCGCGCTGGGCCATCTGCCCAAGGCGGTCGCGCATTACCAGGAGTCGCTCCGCATCAATCCCCGTTTCTATCCCGCGCACTACCAACTGGGGCTCGCCCTGATTCTGATGAACCGGCCGCAGGAGGCGCTGGCGCAGTTCGCCGAAACCGTGCGGCTCATGCCGACCATGGCGGAGGCGCACTACGAGTGGGGCGTCGCCCTCGCCAAGGCGGGCCGCCTGACCGAGGCGGTGGACCAGTACCAGGCCGCACTGCGGCTCAATCCTGACTTTGTCGACGCCGAGTGCGACCTGGGCGCCGCCCTGTACCAACTGAACCGGGCGCCGGAGGCGGTGGCGTGTTTTCAGCGGGCGCTGCGGGCGAAGCCGAACCTGGCAGACGCCCACTTCAACCTCGGCCTGGCGCTGGCCCGCACCGGCTGGACGGAACAGGCTACCGCGCAATACGCCGAGGCGGTTCGCTTGGACCCGGCGAAAGCCATGGCCCAGTTCAACCTCGGCATCGCCCTAGCCCAGGCGGGCCGGGTGGCGGAGGCCCTTGGCCATCTACAGAAGGCGGTGGAACTCGAGCCGGCGTTCGCGGAGGCGCACTACAACCTCGGCGTCGCCTTTGCCAAAACGAGCCGCCTGACCGAGGCGGTGGACCAGTACCAGGCCGCGCTGCGGCTCCGACCCGACTATGCGAGCGCGCACTACAACCTCGGCCATGCCCTGCTCCAGCTTCACCGCGTGACGGAAGCCCGCCAGCACTTCGAAGCCGCGCTGCGGATCGATCCCCATTTCGAGCCCGCCCGCGAGATGCTGGAACGGCTGCAGACCGCACCCCTCGATCCCTGAGCGGGAAGGAGCCGCGATCACGCGTTACATCACGCTGGCCGGCAGGCCCGGGATTCGACATATGAACGATCCATGTCGAAACCGCGGTCCCGATCTCCCCGGGTTCAGCCCGCAACCGGCCCCTCGTCCGCGGCCGCGGCTGCTGCGGCAGGACGACGCGAGCGGGCCCGCTCGGTCTGGCTGGGCGTGCTGGTATTTGGTGCGACGGTGGTCGCCTACCTTCCCGCAATGAAAGCCGGGTTCATTTGGAACGACAGCGATTACGTCACGGCTCCCGGGTTGCGCTCGTTCGACGGGCTGGCGCGGATCTGGTTCGAGGTGGGGGCGACGGAGCAATATTATCCGCTGCTGCACAGCGCATTTTGGATCGAACACCGGCTCTGGGGCGATGCGGCCATCGGCTACCATCTGGTGAACATCCTGCTGCACGCCACCTCGGCGTGTCTCCTGGCGCTGATTCTGCGCCGACTGCTCGACCATGGCGTCGGCCCTTCGACTTCGCCCAGGGCATCCGCCTCCGGGCCGACGGCCGCAGGCCATGAGCGGAGGCGGTACGCCGGAGTCGAATGGCTGGCGGCGTTGGTGTTCGCGCTCCATCCGGTGTGCGTCGAGTCGGTCGCGTGGATCACCGAGCAGAAGAACACCTTCTCGCTGGTCTTCTACCTTGGGGCGTTCCTGATCTATCTGCGGTTCGACGAGACGCGCCGGCCGCGGCACTATTTTTCCGCGCTGGCGCTGTTTTGCCTTTCGATTCTCGGCAAGACCGCGACGGTGACGCTCCCGGCGGCGCTGCTGGTCGTGTTCTGGTGGCGGCGCGGCCGGCTCGCCTGGCGGTCTGATGTGCGGCCGTTGCTTCCGTGGCTGGTGCTCGGCGCGGCAGGGTCTGAAATTGCCGGCCCCGCCACCCGCGGACGCAGCCGCCCGAGCTTTTGGACTCGCCACTCCGCGGTCTTTGTGACGGGAAATGAGTCGCCATAGCGACAAACCCTCGGGTGACGATGGCCGACGTGGCCCGGCAGGCGGGCGTTCACAAGACCACGATCTCGCTGGCTCTGCGCAACCATCCCAGCATCCCGGCCGCCACCCGGCAGCGTCTGCAGGCGCTGGCCGAAGAGACGGGCTACCGGCCCGACCCGGCCTTGCGGGCGCTCATCGCCTACCGTCGGCGGGCACGACCGCCGACCAAGGCTCCCCCGCTCGCTTACCTCACTCATTGGGACTCGCGTTGGGGCTGGAAACTGCCCCGCGCCCAAGCGCGATTCTACGCCGGCGCGGCGGTGAAAGCGGTCCAGCTAGGGTACAAACTAGAGCATTTCTGGCTGGGGGAGCCCAAGCTCACCCATGAACGCATGAGCGACATCCTCGTCGCCCGCGGCATCAGCGGCTTGATCGTGGCGTCGCACCTGCCGGAGACTGACGTGCCGCTGCGCCTGGCCTGGCCGCATTTCAGCGCGGTCAAAATCGACTATTACCCGCACGAGCCGGAGCTGCACACCGTCACCAACGATCACCGAGCCATCATCCAGCTCGCGATGCGACGCGTCATCGCCGCCGGCTACCGCCGCATCGGTTTCGTGATGCCCTCCTGGTGGGACCACTTCGCCGACCTCGCGTGGTCCGCCGGTTTCCTGGCCGAACAGCAGGTTCTGGCGCCCGAAGAAAAAATTCCCATTTTCCACTTCTCTGACGCGCCGCCGAAAGGAATGGAAAGCGTCGAGGGACGGGAGACCGTGGCGCCGCGAGAGGCGTTTGGCGAGTGGCTCCGGCAATTTCGGCCGGAAGTGCTGATCAGCAAGGAGCAGTTCGTGCAGCCGCGCCTGGCCGAACTCGGCCTGGCCGTGCCCCGGGATATCGCGTTTGCTGAGATCTTCCTCGATCCCGACGGACAAACCGCCGGGGTCCGGCACAACTGCGAACGGGTCGGGGAGCTTGCGGTCGAAATCCTCGACGGTCAGCTCCAGCATTATTCCTATGGCGTGCCCTCGTTTCCCACCACCACTCTGGTTGAAGGCACGTGGTTCGACGGCAAATCCCTCCCGCTGCGCAGTCCTGCCTCGAAACGGCGTTCTCAGCGCTCATGCGGCTGACTGCCGTCGGAGGCATATTGGCGCTGGCGACGGCTTCCCTTGCCCTCAATGTCACACTGATTCTAGTGCTGGCATCACCGTTCGCATGGGGCTGGAAAGCGGTGCTCACCTTGATCTCGGCCTGTTACATGCGTATTGCTTCAAGGCTCTTTGGGATCGTGGGGGAGAAGGACTCGACCCAGTAGCAGGAGTTCTTGGTCTGAACCAGGCCGTCGCGTGCCGCGACGACCGCTGTCGATCAAATAGTAGCCCTTGCCCTTCGGATCGTCTTCGGGCTGAGATACACTGCCACACCGCTACTCTGCTATTGCTTCGCTGCTGGCTTAGGCGGTCGCCTAGCCGTCATCCGAGGCAAAGAACTGCTTGCGTGTCCGCTTGGGCGGTTGGCCGGTGATCCATCGTTCACCGCGCGCTGAAACTCACTCGACGCCCGGCAGGAAAGTCGCTTCATATCCAATCACGTCCCCGTAGCTCAACAGGATAGAGCAGCGGTTTCCTAAACCGTAGATCCCGGTTCAAGTCCGAGCGGGGATACCATCCTCTGCTTTCAGATTCTGAAAGCTACGGATGGCGGGCCAGCCTTCGTCCCGCTTGTGCGGGACTACGGCTCGGCAGGCCACCCGCCTACGTCCCGACAGGTCGGGACTGCGGTGAGGCAGAGTT
>JBGOXZ010000097.1:0-8602 GCA_041479395.1 Opitutaceae bacterium | reverse complement strand
CCGAATCCTCCGACGGTGGTGGCTTGACGCCCGAGCCCGCGCCGGACCCGCCACTGTCGACGACGGACAGGGCCGCTCCGCTCACCCGTAGCTTATCGAACACCCACGCGTGCTCCGCGCCCGCCGACGCCACGACTTCTTGGGTGGCCGGCGCCCCCGGCTCGGTCGGAAACTGCCAACTCTGCCCGCCGGAACTCACCGTGAGGACGCCGCCAGCCAGGGTCATGCTCACGGCGACTGGCTCCGTGCTTCGTCCCTCGGCATCGAGGGCGATCGTGAAGGGCAGTGCGACCGGAACGTCTGCGGCCAAAGCGAGGAGCAACTGGCCCGAGGCGCCCTTTCGGGCGAATACGAGCGCCGCCGGGCCGAGCTCGAGCATGGGCCAGTCCTGGGTCGCCGTGCCCAGAATCGGCTGCGTGACCGCTTCGACCGAAAGGTCGCCGGCCTGAAACACCCGCGAGAGCTGCGAGCCCGCCGGAAGCGTGAGCGAAGGATTGGCCTGCAGAGCGCTCTGGTCCGCTCCGGTGACCGTCCAGCCGCCCAGGGCATTGGGGGCGACCTCGATTGTCTGCCCGCTCATTTGGAGAGCGGATGCCAGACTGACGACTCCGAAAAAGAAGCATGGGGTGCGCATGGTGGTTTCCTCCTCAGCCTTTGGGGGTGTCGCGGAATTGCTCGGCTTTGTCGCTGGCCAGGCTGCTACGAAGCGAGGTGAGATATGGGTCGTTCGGCGCGAGCTTCTGCGCCGCATCGAGGTCCGCCTTGGCGAGCGCGGCCTCATTCAGGTGCCGCGCCCGGAGGAAGGCCCGCATCGCCAAGTACTGGGCCTTCTCCGGGGCGGAGGCGTCCGGCGTGCGGTCGATCTTCTGGGAGAGCGAGGCCTCCGCGGCCCTTAAAAACACGCCAGCTTCAGCCGTCTTGCCGGCACCCCAGAGGCGCTGGCCGACGTCGGCGGCAGCCAAAGCGAGGCTCGCGTCGGAATCGCCGAACAGCGCGGGTTGCGCCTTGAGTTCGAGGAGGGCCTCGTCGGCTTTCTGGCTTCCGGCCGCGATCGCTCCTGCCATGTCTTCGCGCAGCTTGATCGCGTCCCGGAGAGCCCGGGGCAGGGAGTCCGTCTGCGCCTCCGCCAGCTGAATCTGGAGAAGCGCGGCGGCCACGATTAAGAGAGAGATTGATTTCATGGGATTAAGAAGAAACGGACGGCAAAACAGGCAGATGTGAAGTTTCATCCCGTTGCGAATCACGCCGCCCCTACCACCACGCCGGCGCCGGCGCACGCCTCCAGAACACTCAATTTTTGGTAGTTAAGTGTTTCTGTTGTTCACAATCACGAGCCTTCATAACGGCTCACGCCGATGCATTCTGGCATGGGCCAACAACTCTCGTCCCAAGGCTCTCGGCCTCGACGCAGGCGCGCGCTATCGGGACGCCCCACCTCCGGCGTAGCCTTCATCAGCACTCCATTCGGTCATCAGCGGCTCTGGCGCATAAGAGCAGCCCTGTCACTCAAAGGACGACCGCCGGTACCGGGTCATTGAGCGTCTTGCGGCCCAGGACGGGCCGTTCGAATTTAATGCGGCCCCTTGGCAGAGGGGCCCCTTTCCGTGGTTGACGTGAGGATCGGCGGAGTTGGAAATCGGCCCTCCAGGACGTTTATTTCCGCGGATCGCGTATGGGCGTGCTACGGCTTTGCGGCGGGGCAGGCGGGCGGCGATCCCTGATCTTCGCCAGATCCGGGTGACCCGAGCTGCCGCAGGGCGGCGTCCAGATCTTCGCGTGCCTGCATCAGACCGGGATTGAGGCGCAGCGCCTCCTGCAACTGCGGGATCGCTTCCGAGGCGCGGCCGAGCCGCAGCAACGCGTTCCCCAGCGCAGCGCGCGCCGAGGCATCGTCGGGGGTAAGGCGCACGACCTGCTGCAATTGCGCAATGCCTTCCTCCGCCCGCTCGGTGCCGAGCAGCACGATCGCCAGATTGTAGTGTGCGTCGGCCATGGCAGGATCCGCCTGCACCGCGGCTTTCAGGTGCGCGATGGCCTGATCCACCCGGCCTAGTCCGAGCAGCGCATTGCCCAGGTTGTTCTGCGCGTCGGCGTACGCGGGGCGGAGTCGCACCGCCTCCTGCAAATGGGGCACCGCCTCCGAGGCCCGGCCGGTCTGCAGCAGGATCACGCCGAGGTTGTTCTGGATCGTGGCGGCGCCGGGATGGAGGCGCAGCGAATCCTCGTAGCAGGCGATCGCCTCCGGGAGACGGCGCAGCTTGACCAGCGCGTCGCCGAGATTGCCCAGCGTCTCGGCATCGTCGGGCTTGCGGCGCAGCACTTTCTCGTACCAGGGAATCGCCTCCGCCGGCCGGCCCGCCTTGGACAGGGCCAGCCCGAGGTTATACTGCGCCTGGTCGATGCCGGGATGCAGCCGCAACGCCTCCTGCAGGTGATTGATGGCGTCAGCGTACCGGCCGGCCTTCACCAGCCATCCGCCCAGGTTGGTGTGCGCGATCCAGCACCGGGGGTTTTCGTCGAGGGTCGCCTGCCACAGCGTGCCGTCGCTGGCGTAGACCCGGCTTTGCTGCCAGGTCAGTCCGCCCAGGGTGACCAGCAGCAGAGCGTAGAGCGCGGGCTGAAGCACCGCGCCACCCGCCCGCAGCCGTCCCAGCGCCGTGGCGAGGACCGCGCCGGCCAGTGCCAGCGCTCCCATACTCGCCAGATATTGAAAATGATCGCCGACAAACGAGTAGCGGAAGAAGTACACGTTGAAGAAGCCCAGCACGGGAAACAGCGAGACGCCGAAATAGGCCGCGGCAAGAAACGCCGGCCGGAGCTGACGGCGTCGCCACCAGAAGACGGCGAGCACGACCACCGCGGCCACCGCCGGCAGGTACGAGACGAACCGCGCGGCGTCGGGCGTCCAGCGCGGGTAGATGAAGATCAACGGGTGCGGCCAGGCGAGTTTGCCGAGATAGAACCAGATCGCCCGGCCGGCGATGATCAACCGTTCCAGCCCGCTCTGGTTCCAGTCCGGACCCAGCGCACCGGAATGGAACTTCTGCTCCCAGATCGTCCAGCCGCCGGCCACCGCCGAGACGGCAAAAAAGGGCACCAGCCAAAGGACGTGGCGCCAGCGCCACCGGCCGGTGGTCCACCACCAACACAGGCCGAGCACAACCGGCAGCATCACCGTGGATGACTTGCTCAGGATCGCCAGCACGGCGCAGAGCAGGGCCAGGGCATAGCGGCGGAGGGAGCCGCGCTCGCCGGAAGATGGGGTTGGACCCAGCCAGCGCAGGAAGAACCAGATGGCGAGCAGGTAAAAGAGGGCCGACTGGGTGTTCTTCAGCTCCGAGATCCACGCCAACGATTCCACCTGCACCGGATGCAGGGCCCAGAGCAGCGCGCCGAGCCAGGCGCCGCGCACCCGCAGGCGAAGCAGCACCTGCCAGAGCAACACGGCGCTCGCCGCATGGAGGAAAACGTTGACCAGATGGTACGGCAGCGGGTGGAGGCCCCACAGCGCGTGCTGCAGCCAGAAGCTGGTCGTCACCAGCGGAAAATAATAGCCGGCGGCGCTCGTCCAGATTCCCTTGAAGCCGAGCGGGCCGACGATGCAGGGGTTGTTCGTCAGGTGCGAGTCGTCATCCCACATGAATCCGGCCCGCCACACCGGCTGGTAGGCCAGCAGCACGGCGGCGAACACGGCCAGGACGAACAGCCAGTCGCGGCCGGACCACGACGGCGCCGCGGCAGAGGCCGGCGTCGGATTACCCGAAGAATCACGAGACAAACCCATCAGGAGAACGGAAACCTAGGCGCGGTTTGCAGAGGAGGGAAGGCTGGATGTGAACGGGGGCGCCCTGCTGCGCGTGGCGGTGGAACCGGCCTCCTCCGCCTCCGCTACGGAAGACGGCCCGCAGGTCATCTCGGGTACCACGTAGCGCAGAGCTTCAGCCTGCACGGCATGGGAGGAAGCGCGGTCTAAAGCGCCGCGCCACGGTGCAAGCTTGTCGGGGACGACGCGCTTCACCGTCGTTTTCCCGGTTGAGGCGGGCATCAACGGCGACAGAATAGCCGGCCATGAAATCGCTGCACGCAAACCTGCACATGACGGTGCTCTTCCTGATTGCCGCCGGGAGCCCGGCCTTCGCGGCACAAGCCGACCAAGCTGAGCCAGCCTTTCTCCAGTGGGCACCGACACCGCCGATGGGTTGGAACAGCTGGGACAGCTTTGCCACCACGATCACCGAGGCGCAGACCAAGGCGCAGGCCGACGTCATGGCCGCACAGCTCGCGCGCCACGGCTGGCAGTACGTCACGGTCGACATCCAGTGGTACGAGCCGAACGCGACGGGCTACGACTACCGCAAGGGCGCGAAGCTCTCCATGGATGAGTGGGGGAGGCTCCTGCCGGCGACGAACCGTTTTCCCTCGGCGGCGGGCGGCGTGGGCTTCAAGGCGCTCGCCGACTATGTGCACGGCAAAGGACTCAAGTTCGGCGTTCACCTGATGCGCGGCATTCCGCGCCAGGCCGTCGAGGCCAACACGCCGGTCAAGGGCACGCCCTATCGTGCGGCCGACATCGCGAACCAGAACAGCGTCTGCGAATGGAACACCGACATGTACGGCGTCGACATGACGAAACCCGGCGCGCAGGCGTACTACGATTCGGTCTTCCAGCTTTTCGCGGCGTGGGGCGTGGATTTCGTGAAGGTGGACGACTTGAGCCGGCCGTATCATACCAACCAGGCCGAGGTGGAGGCGGTGCGCACGGCCATCGACCACGCCGGACGCCCGATGGTGTTGAGTCTCTCGCCGGGGGAAACGGCGCTGACCGCCGCGGAGCACGTGAAGCGGCACGCCAATATGTGGCGCATCAGCGACGACTTCTGGGACAACTGGCCGGCGCTGGCCGAGCAATTCGAACGCCTGCGCAAATGGGCGCCGCACTGTGGTCCGGGACACTGGCCCGACGCGGACATGCTGCCGTTCGGCGTGCTCGACATCGGCCGGCGCACCACGCACTTCACCCGCGACGAGCAGCGGACCGTCATGACGCTGTGGTCCATCGCCCGCTCGCCGCTGATCATGGGCGGCGACCTCACGAAACTGGATGACTTCACCCTGACGCTGTTGACCAATGACGAGGTGCTCGCCGTCGACCAGCACAGCACGGGCGGCCGCGAGCTCTTCAACCACGACAACCTGATCGGTTGGATCGCCGACGTGCCCGGCTCGGCCGACAAGTACATCGCCCTCTTCAACGCCCGCGACCGCGTCCCACTCGATCCGACCAAGGCAGTATTCCGCAGCGAAGTGGTGAGCCGCACCACACCTGGCCACGGCGTCGCGATCGATGCCGGCGTGGCCGGTGCCACCAAGCTCTTCCTCGTGGTCGATGACGGGGGCGACGGAACCGGTTGGGATCATGCGTTGTGGGCCGAGCCCCGCCTCGTGGCGCCCGACGGGCGCGAACTCAAACTGACCGATCTTCCGTGGGTCAGCGCCACCGCGGGGTGGGGCGAGGTCTCGAAGGAAAAGGCGGCCAGCGGTCAACCGATGTCGGTGGAAGGCAAGCGGGTCGTCTACGGCCTTGGCACCCACGCGAAATCGGTCATCGAGTACGATCTGCCACCGGACTACGCGCGCTTCCGGGCTTTCGGCGCGCTTGACGATGGTGCGCTGAATCAGCCCCGCGGTGCCACGATCCGCTTCCTCGTGTATGCCCTCACGCCGGGCGCCGAGGTGGACCAACCCGGACTGCCTGTCGCAGTCAAGTTTGCCGCGCTCGGCTTCGCCGGTTCGTGCCGCGTTCGCGACCTGTGGCCGAAGAAGGACCTCGGCGAGTTCGCGGGTGAGTTTGCCCCCGAAATCCCCTGGCACGGCGCCGGGCTGTACCGCGTGTCGCCGGTGCGCAAGTGATTTTGAACAGCCCAGACGCCGAGACGTGAAGCTGAGGCGGGACGATTCAGGCGGCCGTGGTGGAACCCGCACTCCGTGCGGGTTTTCCCCTGAGAACGCCGGCCAGCCCGCACGGAGTGCGGGTTCCACCTTTCAGTGGCGCCGAGTTTAGAGGCTATCCGAAAACCCTTGAAAGAAACGTAGGGGCGCAGGCTTGCTGCGCCCATTTTGGAGGGCGCGACTCTGCTGGCCAGCAGAGCGCCCCTACCGATGCTGCATGGTTGCGACCGAGGCGCCTGTCCCGCCTTCTTGTTCTGCACTCTTGGTGTCTCCATGGTGCGATTACTCGCGCCGCAGCCGGACTGTCAGAACTTCGCAGGCTTGGCGGGTGGATCGAAAATCGGTGTGCATCTGTGCCATCCGTGGTAAAAGAAACCACTTCCCATGAGCACACCTGATCTGACCAAGGGCGACTTCACGCTCCCCGGCGAGGCCGGCCACGAGGAACTCACGCTCCGGCTCGCCAAGAAATGGGGCGCCGACACCATCCGCGACAGCGACGGCACGCAGCTTTCCCCGGAGATCACCAAGGCCGGCTACAGTATCTACTCAACCCTCTGCCTCGTCCGTTCGGTCAAGGCCTGGGCAAAGCAGAATCCCGACAAGCTCCAGCAGAATTATTTGATGAGTTTTCCGGTCGTGGCGGAAAAGCGCGCCGTGGTGATCGAGCTGCTGAAGGGTTTTTTCCGCGAGCAGTTCGTTGTGAACTTCCACGATGACCCGAAGCGATGGTGGCAGGTTTTTGACCGCACCATCGGGAAGGAAGTCCCGAAGCGGCAATGGTCCTGCAATGCGAAGCGCGGCACCGTCACCGTCCGAGAGGCCGCGCGCGGACACCAGTACACCGTGAATTTCCTCACCTTCCGCATCTGGGAGGAGATTTCGATGTACAACCATATCACCAATAACTGGGGCGACCGCGAACACCTCGCGGCGGTGGATCCGATGCATCCGGCGACCCAGGAGGTGCTGCTGGCCTTCCTCGAACAGTGGCTGAAGGACCATCCCGACACCACGGTCGTCCGTTTCACGTCGATGTTTTACAACTTCACGTGGTTCTGGGGCGACGATCCAAATCTGCGCTACATCTACTCCGATTGGGGTGACTACGCGATGACCGTGAGCCCGCGTGCGCTGATGCTCTTCGCGAAGAAATACGGTTACCGGCTCACTTCCGAGGATTTCGTCAACGGCGGCCTCTACAACTCGACGCACAACGCGCCGTCGCGGCGCTACCGCGACTACATGGACTTCATCCACGATTTCGTGATCGGGTTTGGCCGGCAGTGCGTCGACTTGGTCCATCGGCACGGGAAGAAGGCCTATGTCTTCTACGATGACCACTGGATCGGCGTGGAGCCCAACAGTCCGCGTTTCGCCGAGTTCGGCTTCGACGGGCTGATCAAGTGCGTTTTCAACGCCTTCGAGGTCCGCCTCTGCGCGCATGCGCAGGGAGTGAAAACGCACGAGTTGCGGCTGCACCCGTACCTTTTCCCCACCGGGCTCAAGGGCGAGCCGACCTTCAAGAAGGGCGGGAATCCGACCCTTGACGCCAAGAACTTCTGGATCGACGCGCGCCGCGGCCTCATCCGCGCGCCCATCGACCGCATCGGCCTCGGCGGCTACTTGTCGCTGGTCGAGCCGTGGCCTGATTTCGTCGCCTACATCGAGCTGCTCACGCGGGAGTTCCGCCTCCTGAAATCCTTCCATGAGGGCGACCAGCCCTACACCGCGCCGTTCAAGGTCGCCGTGCTCACCGCGTGGGGGAGCCTGCGCTCATGGATCTGCAGCGGCCACTTCACCCACGGCCTCGAACTCAACGAGCTGATCGAGTCTCTCGCCGGTCTGCCGGTCGACGTGCAGTTCATCAGCTTCGACGACCTGCTCGCGAAAGGCGTGCCGAGGGGCGTAAAGGTGATCATCAACTGTGGCCGGGCGGGCAGCGCCTGGAGCGGCGGTCACTACTGGGAGGACCCGAAAATCAGTGCGCTGCTCACCCGTTGGGTGCAGCAGGGTGGGGGCTTCATCGGCGTCGCCGAGCCGTCGGCCGTGCCGGAGCCCGGCCGGCTCTTCAAGCTCTCGCCCGTGCTCGGCCTCGATCGCGACCGCGGCGAGCGCATCGCCAACGGCAAATACGCGTACGCTCCGCCGGCCGGGCCGGTGGCACCGCACTTCATCACGGCCGACCAGGCGGGCGCGCTGGATTTCGGGAAGGACCTGTCCGGCCTCTATGTGCTGGCGGCGCGCACCCGCGTGCTCGCCGAACGCGACGGCTCGCCGCGCCTTGCCACGAACACCTTTGGTCGGGGCCGCAGCGTGTATTTCTCCGGTTTCAAGTTCACGCATGAGAACACGCGCCTGCTGCACCGCGCGCTCTTCTGGGCCGCCGCCCAGGAGAAACAATTTCCGGCATGGAGCAGTTCGAATCTCCGCACCGAATGCGCCTGGTTCCCCCAAAAGCGGAAGCTCGTCGTCATCAACAATGCCGGCACGCCGCAGAAGACTTCCATCACCCTCGGCGACGGCAAAGCCCGGCAGACGGTCAGTCTCCCCGCGCACGGCATCAAGCTCTTGGACGTGTGAGGATCGGGAGATCCGATCGGGACATGGATTTCCGCGCGTGACACCGGGGGCGCGGAGTTGTCCGAAAGTG
>JBGOXZ010000096.1:0-8744 GCA_041479395.1 Opitutaceae bacterium | reverse complement strand
GGCGAGTCAGTATTTCTTGTAGAAGGTGAACAGCCTTTCCCTGCTCGTGCTGGCGCGCTGACGTCTCACAGCAGCCCGGCCTCGCGAAAGCTGTAGTAGCCGCGGCCAAGGGGATCGCCGGTCCTCGTCCCAAGGATGAGATGATCCGTCAGCTCAATGTCGACAGCCAGCGCCGCCTCCCGCAGCCGCCGCGTCACCTGCAGATCAGCCGAGCTCGGCGCCGGATCGCCGCTCGGGTGGTTGTGCACGCAAACGACGGCCGTGGCCGCCTCGCGGATGGCGGTGCGGAAAACCTCCCGCGGATGGACGAGGCTGCCGGTCGCGGTGCCGGAGGTGACCTCGACGCGTTTGATGAGCCGGTTCTTGCGGTTGAGGCACAGCACCCAGAGCTTTTCCACCGCCAGGCCGGAGATGATCGGCTGGAAGTAGGCAAAGATGAGTTCGGGCCGGTTGAGCAACGGCGCGCTGCCTTGATCCTGTCCGAGCACGCGGCGCGCGATTTCCATCACGGTCACGAGCTGCAGCGCCTTGATGCGGCCGACGCCTTTCAGGCGGCGAAAGTCGGTTTCGGTCCACGAGATGAGGCCGGCCAGCGAGCCCGCCTCGGCAATCAGCCGCGACGCGAGCGCGAGCACGTCCATGCCGCGGCTGCCGCTGCGCAGGAGCATGGCGAGGAGTTCGGTGTCGCTCAGCGCGGCCGCTCCGAAGCGTTCGAGCCGCTCCTGCGGGCGCTCGCCCACGGCGAGGTCGCGCAACCGGAGGGAGGAATTCGTGCCGCGGGCATCCACGTCCGGCATGATTGCGAAAGGAGATTCCAAGAAAAGGAAAATCCAGCGGGCATTCCGGGTGCCGCGTGAACGGATATTCCCCACGCAGGGGACGCCGGCAATCAGTGATCAGAGGTCAGAGGACCCGTCTTCGCCCTACGGGCTTCGCCGAGGCAAGCAGAGGCCAGAGGACAGTTTGTTGCGGGCGTGGTGTCCCGTGAAAGGTAGGGCGGGACCGCTGGGCCAGCCGAAAACAAAATAACGGCGCAGCGCGAGCGCCGGACGCCGGCAGGGCGCCGTGATCCCGAGGTCATCTATGCGGCGGGTTAGGGATAACCCGCCCTACCATTTTGCAGGCGAAGAAAACGAACGGCACGGCGCGAGCGCCGGCCCTAGTTTATGACGGTGGAGCCTGCACTCAGTGCGGGCTTTCAGCCATCCAGGAATTGAAACCTGCACGGAGTGCAGGTTCCACCTGGCGGGCGGGCCGCCCGCGCTAGGGAATGCCCGACCCCACGCGATCGGTAGGGCGCGTTATCCTTAACGCGCCGCAAGCTGGAGGTCATTCCGTCATTTCCTCGGCGGGTTAGGGATAACCCGCCCTACCTCGGCGGCGACAGAGCGCCGCCCCTACGCTTGTCTGCGTTACCGCCTCAGAACATCTTGACGTAGCCGTTGCGGCGGAGGCGTTCGAGCCAGCGTTCCTGCGACTGGCGGGTCATCTGCTGCACAAGGATGCGCTCGATTTCGTCGCGCACTTCATCAATGGCCTGGATGCCGGCGAACTTGCGGTCCTCGACGTAGAGCAGGAAGCAGCCCTCGGGAATGATGGTCGGCTGGCTGACCTCGCTTTTCTTCAGGTTGAAGAGAATATCGCTGAACTCCTTGCGGATGTCGGAGCGCTTGGTCCAGCCCCAGTCGCCGCCCTTGTTGCGGCGCGTGTCCTGGCTGTACTGCCGCGCCAGCTCGGCGAAGGGTTCACCGCCATGGAACTTCGCGAGCACGGCCTCCGCCTTGGCCTGGAGCAGGGCATCGGTCTCCCCGTTGGCGCGGGTGAACTGGATGACGCGCAGCAGCGCGGAGTCCTCCTGGTAGAAGCGATCCTTGTTTTCCTTGTAGTAGGTCTCGACCTTGACGGGGCTGACGATGCTCTGCGACTTGCGCTGCTGCTGCCGCATGTAGTTGTAGATGATGTCCTCTTCCACCTCCTTGCGGTACTCCCGCAGGGTCATGCCGCGCGAGTGGAGATAGGCGAGGAACTTGGAGCGATCGCCGTCGAACTGGGTGATCTGAATTTCGGCAACCTGGTTGTCGATGACGCTGGCCGGCACCTGGCGCTTGTTCTTTTCATCGCCGTCCTTGGGCTTGTTGAAATCTTTGACGATCAGGACGCGGTCGATGAGGTTCTGGATGACGTCGTCCTGCAGCGCCTCCAGCTTTTCGTTGAACTCCTTTTCGTTGCGGGACTCCTTCTGCAGCGTGGAGATCAGCGGGGCGATCTCGCGGTGCACGTCGTCCACGGTGATGATTTTGTCCTCCACGATGGCGACGATGCCGTTGGAGAAGCGCAGATCGAGGCCGTCGGTGGCCGGCGGGGGAGCCTTATCCTGAGCGCGCAGGGCGAGGGTGGCGAGAAAGAGGAGCGAGGCGCTGGCGGCAGCGACGCGGAGGTGACTCATGATTCCGGCAGGTTGTTCAGGAAGGCGGCGACCTCGCGCAACCTTAGGAGGGGGCGGGAGGCGGTCAAGCGGGGAAACCTCTTTCCCAGCAGGATGAAATGATCGTGCGGTCCGGAGCGGCGCAGGCATTTGAGGCGGTTGCCTTCACTTTCGACGATCCGCACCTGTTTTTGTTCCGCCCGCAGGCGAATCTCGGTGACCAGCAACAACGCCCGGACTTCGGCGCCGAACTTCCCAAAACGGTCGCGCAGCTCGGCTTCGATGGCGCGGAGCCCCGCGAGGCTCTCGGCCAGGGCCAGCCGGCGGTAGACATCGATGCGCAGGCGGGTTTCGCCGATGTAGGAGAAGGGGATCCGCGCCTGGATCTTCGGGCATTCGCCGGCGGCGGCCAGCTCGGCGTCGCGCAACACGGTGTAGCCGTCCTCGTAGGGCCGGCGGCCGGCGGCGGGCTCGCCTTCGCCGACGAACACGAAGTCGAGCTTCACGGCGGCGCGGATGGCGGCGGCGGTCCGGTCGCCCTTGAGGCGCGCGATGCTCTGGCGCAGGAGCTGGCAGTAGAGTTCGAAGCCCACGCCCACGATGTGGCCGCTCTGCTGCGGTCCGAGGAGGTTGCCGGCGCCGCGCAGTTCGAGGTCGCGCATGGCGATGCGGAAGCCGGCGCCGAGCTGGTTGTGCTGGCGGACGGCGTTGAGCCGCTGCCGGGCGAGGTCCAGGAGCCGCGTATGGCGGTGCAGGAGGAGGTAGGCGTAGGCCTGGTGTTTGAACCGGCCGACGCGCCCGCGGAGCTGGTAGAGTTGCGAGAGGCCGAAGCGGTCGGCGCCCTCGATGAGGATCGTGTTGCAGTTGGGGATGTCGAGGCCGCTCTCGATGATCGTCGTGCAGACGAGCACGTGGTGGCGGCCCGCGACGAATTCGGTCATGATCCGTTCGAGCTCCTCCTCGTCCATCTGCCCGTGGCCGACGGCGATGCTGAGGTCGGGCAGGAGCTCGCGCAGGCGGCGCGCCACCAGATCGATCGTCAAGACGCGGTTGTGCAGATAGAAGACCTGGCCGCCGCGGCGGATCTCGTGGTGGATCGCGTCGACCACGAGCTTTTCGTCGTAGGTGCGCACGATGGTCTGAATGGGATGGCGGTCGGCGGGCGGCGTCTCGATGACGCTGAGGTCCCGCGCGCCGGTGAGCGCGAGGTAGAGGGTGCGCGGGATGGGCGTGGCGCTCATGGACAGCACGTCGACGTGCGCCCGCCATTGCTTGAACACCTCCTTGTGCTTCACGCCGAACCGCTGCTCCTCGTCGATGACCACGAGGCCGAGGTCCTTGAAGCTGACGTCGCGCTGGATGAGGCGGTGCGTGCCGATCAGGATGTCGATCCGGCCGGAGGCGGCCGCCGTGAGGATCTGGCGCTGCTCCTTGCGCGAACGGAAGCGGCTGAGCATTTCGATGGCGATGGGATAACCGGCCATCCGTTCGCGGAAGGTGTTGAGGTGCTGCTGCGCCAGCACGGTGGTGGGAACGAGCACGGCGACCTGCCGGCCCTCCATCACGGCCTTGAACGCGGCGCGGATGGCGACCTCGGTCTTGCCGAAGCCGACGTCGCCGCAGATGAGGCGGTCCATCGGACGCGTCAGCTCCATGTCGGCCTTGGTGTCGGCGATGGCGCGGAGCTGGTCGGGGGTCTCCGTGAACGAGAACGACGTCTCGAATTCGCGCTGCCAGGCGGTGTCGGCGGCAAAGGAGTGGCCGGGCTGGGCGGCGCGCCGGGCCTGGATCTCGAGGAGTTCGGCGGCGAGATCGAGCGTGGAGCGCTCGGCGGCGGCGCGGGTCTTCTCCCAGCGGCCGGTGCCGATGCGGCCGAGCTGCGGGCGGGTCTTGGCCAGGCCGACGTAGCGTGAAATGAGGTGCGACTCCTGCAGCGGGACGTGCAGCGTCACCTTGTCGTCGAACTCCAGCGAAATCACCTCGCGCACTCCGTCAGCGGTTTCGATCTTTGTGAGGCCGCGGTAGAGCGCAATGCCGTGCTGCAGGTGCACGACGGCGTCGCCCTCGACGAGTTCGGAGAAGTCGAGCAGCTGGTCGATCTGCGACGGCGTGGCCACCGCGCGCCGGTGGAGGCCGGGGCGGCGCAGGCGCCGCCGGCCGAAGATCTCGGTCTCGGTGACCAGGATCAGGCCGGCGGGCTCAGGTGTCGGAGCGGGCTGGCTCGCGATCTTCAGCGTCGAATCGCCTGCCCCTCGACTCGCTCGGGGCCTTGAGCTTGTCGAACGGGCGAGCAGGCTCCAACAGGAAGCTTCCCCGCGGAAGTTGATCCTAAACCCCTCGTTCAGCGCCCCGCGGAGGAAACGCGGTTTGATGCGCTTGAAGATCGGATCAGCGTCGAGGATCTCGCGCGTCCGCTGCTCTTCGCCGTCAGTCGACACGGCGAAGATGATGGCATAGCCCTCCTGGCGCCAGCGCGCCATCTGCTGCAAAAACTGGTGCCGCGCCTCTTCCTCGACCTGCAGCCGTTCATGCGCCACGAGCGCCTCGTCCGGATAACGCCGGTGATGCGCCAGGCTTTCCGTGTCCCAGGTCTCGTCGGTGTCGGCGTCGTCGAAGAGCCACGAGGCTTCATCCAGATCGCTCACGCCGAAGGCGGCGGCGCAGCGGGCGAGAATGGGCTCGAGCGTCGACGCGGGCCCGGCCGGAGGAGACGGGGCGGCGGCGGGAGCCTCGCGGGCGATCAGACTGAAGGTCTCCTCCAACGCGGCCGGCTCGATGAACGCGAGATGGGTGAGGGGACTGAGGTAGTCGGCCAGACCAGTGGCCGACGGCGCGAGCTGGATTCGCGGTGAGGCGGAAAGCGTGATGCGTTCGACGGGATCGCCCGAGCGCTGCGTCACAGGATCGAAGGTGCGGATGTCCTCGATCTCGTCGCCGAAAAAGTCGAGTCGGTAGGGTTGGGTGGCGGTGACGGGATAGACGTCGACGATGCCGCCGCGCACGGCGTACTGGCCGGGCGCCTCACAGACTGCTTCGGAGTCGTAGTCAAAGGCGCGCAGCTGGTCGACGAGCGCTTGAAACGGCTGCGATTGGCCGCGCGTTAGGCTGATTTCCTTCCCGACAAACTCCGCGAGCGCGGGAATGGGCTGGAGCAACGCGGTGGGAGTCGTGGCGACGACCAGCGCAGGGAATAGCGGGTCGCCCATGGCGGTGAGCTGGCGCGTGGCGCGCAGTTTTGAGAGCACGGTCAGCCGGTCGCTCGAGGCGGTGAAGGCCTCGCGCAGGTCGCGGCTGTCGGCCAGCGACTCGGGAAAGACGCGCACATCGAGCGGCCGGGCGTCCCCCGCCGCGGCGTGGAAAAACATGATATCCTCGGCGAGCTGTTCGGCGGCCCGGAACTCCTCCGCGATGACCAACCAGACCGGCGCCGGGAGCTGCTGCATGAGCGACGCCAGCACGGCGGCGCGGGCGGACGGGCACACCCCGGTGAGCCGACAGCGGGGGACCGTGGATGTGCCAGCGGACATGGGAGGGAGAATTGGAGGAAGCCGGCCGGCGCGTTCGACAAGCTCAGGGCCCCGAGCTTGTCGAGGGGCGGGCGATAAGCAAATCGGCCGCATCCGCACCGTCAAGGTGATGACGGATGGGTTACGGACTCGGGTTGCACTCTGCTGGCCGGAGCCGGGTCGAGGTGGCATGGGTCTCCCGACCCATGAGGGGAAAATCACGGGTCAGGAGACCCGTGCCACTCCAATGGGCCTGCGAATCAGATCGATCATCGCTGGCCCCGCAGGGCCGGCGTTTCGCCGCCGGATCGAGGTGGCATGGGTCTCCCGACCCATGGGGAGGAAATCACGGGTCAGGAGACCCGTGCCACTCCAATCGGCCTGCCGCAAGCGACCGCCCCATCAAGATCCTCCGCGGCGTTCAGGAAAGCAAATTCGTGGAGGCGCCGGCCTGCACCGCCGCGAGCGCGGCGCGGGCCGCCGACTCCTCGGCCAGTTTCTTGGAACTGCCGCGGCCCGAGCCCAGGAGCCGGTCGAGGAGGTAGACGTTGACCTCGTATTCGCGCTCATGCGGTGCGCCGGCGGTGCGCGTGACCTCATAGCGCAGGGCGCGATTGCCGTGCTTGGGTTGAGCAAGTTCCTGCAGGCAGCCCTTGGGATTGTCCTCGCCCAGCAGGATGGTGAGTCGTTCGGCCAGCGGACCATACCAGTTGAGCACCACCGCGCGGACGGTGGGGAAGTCACTGTCGAGATAGATGGCCCCGACGAGGGCCTCCAACGCGTCCTCGAGGATGGAGGCGCGCTGGCGGCCGCCGGTCTGCTCTTCGCTCAAGCCCAGGCGCAGGCTGGCATCAAGACCGAGGTCCCGTGCGATCAAACTGAGAAACCGGCCGTTGGTGAGGGTCGAGCGGCGTTTGCTCAACGCGCCTTCGCGCTGGTCGGGATAGAGTTCGAAGAGCGCCGCGGACAGGATGAGCTGGAGCACGGAGTCGCCGAGAAACTCCAGCCGCTGGTTGCCTTCGCCGGCGGCGGGATGGTCCTGCAGGTAGGACGTGTGCGTGAGCGCGGTGGTGAGGAAAGCCGGGTCGCGGAACCTGTAGCCGATGCGCTCCTGCAGCTCTTCAAATCTGGGGTGGATGGTCTCCATCGGGGGAGGGTTTTTTAGGGCGTGTCTTCAAACTTTGATTGTCATTCTGAACGAAGTGAAGAATCCAGCTGGACCTCGCCGGAGCCCGCTGCGGCATCTTGCTGGATGCTTCGCTGCGCTCAGCATGACAATTTCCGGAAATATGGGGTTTGAAGACACGCCTTTATCCAAAACGATTCAGTTGGGCAAAGTAGAACCGGCACTCACCCCCGGTCGTCACGAGCTCGCGCTGGCGTAGCGCCGGAGCCCCCGGTGAAAGACGAACACCGCCAGCGCGAACCACGCGGCGCTGGCCGCGAGCAGCCAGAGCGCGTAACTGAGCTGGAAACCGTGGATGAGCGTGCGGGCGGGAACGTTGCTCACCACGACCGCCGGCAGCAGGTAGACCAGCAGGATGTTGGCGGCGCCGCGGAAGGCCTCGCGGGGCAGACGCGAGAAATCAACGATGGTGAAGTAGCTGCCCTCGATGCCTTCGGTCTTGATGATCCAGAAGGTCGTCGAGGCGGTGAGGAGGAAGAGGCTGTAGTGGATGACCAGGCCGCAGGCAACCAGCCCAAGGTACAGCACCACGCCGGTGACCCCGGGATGCAGCCCAAGGCGGTGCACGGAGTAAAAAACCACACCCGCCGCGACCACGGTGTTCGCCAGACCGTCGGGATCGAGCTTGCGCGTCGAGACCATGAAGAGCGGGTTGCCGGGCTGCGCGAGATAGAAATCGAAATAGCCGGTGCGCACGTTGCGGCCCATCTCGAAGAGATTGCTCCAGAAGAAACCCATCAGCAGGCGCTGGATCAGCATGGAGGTGCCGACGAGCAGCAGCATCTCGTATTTGCTCCAACCCGCCACGGTGTTGGTGTGGCGGTAGATGACCTCGACCAGCAGCACGTTGACGCTCATCCAGGCGAGCTCGACCGCCGACCAGAGAAAGAAATCAAACCGGAACATCATGGTCCGCACCATCGAGTAGCGCAGACAGGCGAGCCAGATGCGAAGATATTGGCGAAGGGGCACGATGGGCGATTTGAGAAACCAGATTTCAGATGCCAGATTCTGGGGGGCGGATGGCGCAGAGTATCGGGGAAAATTGTTATCTGGTATAGGCTCGGTGACGGGTAGCTTGATCCGGTATCCGGTTTCTCATCTGGCGCATTGGTTCATCCCCCGACGGCGGTGTGTTTGCGTAGGCCGGAAAGCCAGATGAAGCGGGCGATCACGGCGAACACCACGACCCAGACGACTTGCAGCGCCAGTCCGTGCACCGCGGAGTCCAGGCCGAGGCGGCCGGTAAAAATGGCGGCGGGAAAATACATCATGTAGTAGAAGGGCAGGAGCTGCGCGGCCTTGAAGAGCGCGGGCGGCAGCAGGTCGAGCGGGAAAATCTGGCCGCTGAGCAGCGTCTCGGCGGCGTAGGAGAGGATCACGAAGCCTTGGATCTCGAGAAACCAGAAGGCGAGCAGGCCGAAGCAGAAGGCAAGGGTGAACTGGATCAGCGCGGCCAGCGCGAGCGCGGGCACGCCCAGCAGGAGGCGCCAGGGGTCACCCGGAAAGGTGAGGTGATGCCGGATCAAGGGATAGATCACGAGCAGCGGGACAAGGATGAGCACACCCGAGACGGTGCGCGCGGCGAGAAAGACGGTGAAGCGGTAGAGGTAATAGTTGATCGGCT
>JBGOXZ010000095.1:0-8787 GCA_041479395.1 Opitutaceae bacterium | reverse complement strand
CGGAATCGCAGAACGCGGCGGGCAGGCCGTCTGCGGGGATGGAAGCCGCCACCAGCTTGTGGCGGGCGGAGAGTTCCCAGTCTCCGCTGGCGAGCGCGACGGCATAACCCAGATCGGGCAGCCGGCGGAGGAACGCTGCCGCCCCGGGGATTTCGGCTATTTTCACGCCGCGCAGCAGTTCCACCAGGCGGCGCTGCACCGCCCGGCTCTCGTCGCTGGTGACCGGCCGGCCGAGTCTGGTGCGGGCAATTTCATTCAACACGCCCTCCGATGTGACCTGACGGTAGGACGCCCAGTCGGTGTTGATGCGAGAGATGTCCAGCACTTCCTGAATGGCGCGAACAAACTCATTCTCGTCGCTCACGTAGGTGTTGGTGAGCGTGCCGTCGATGTCGAACATCACGAGCTTCATGGCTGTCCGAGCCGGGTGTAGTCGAGGATCGTGTGGCTGATGCAGCCTTGGGCGAGGGCGGCGCGGTCGGTGAGAGGCTCGGCCGGCGAGAGATCCTGGCCGAGGTGGAAGACAAAGCGGTGCGTGCCGTCGTCGGCCACCGGGCTGAACAGGCCGGGAATGACCATGCGGGCCGGCACGGTGCGGCGGAGTGGCGAGTCAAGCCGGCAGGGGTAGGGGAAATTCACGTTGTGCACGATGAAGCTTTGCGGCGGCGTCGCGGCGACGAGTTGGGAGACGAGGCGCGCGGCATGGGTCGCGGAAGTCTTCAGCGTGGCACGCAGTTCATCATCGGGCTGGCCGCCCCGGTCCTTGAGGTGGTCGTAAGTCTCGAAGCTCAGATCCTGCGAAAATGCCACCGCCGGCAGGCCGTGCAGCACGCCCTCGAATGCTCCCGCGACGGTGCCGCTGGCGAGAATGAAGCCGAGCGAGGCGTTGAGCCCCACGTTCATGCCGCTGATGACGGCGTCGGGCCGCGTTGTCGCGAGGTGGGCCAGGGCGATGTTGACGCAGTCCGACGGCGTGCCGTCGACGATCCAGGTGGGACAGCCGAAGCCGCGGTCGATCTTGGTCGAGCGCACCGGGCGGGTGCGCGACTTGGCCGCGCTGATCCAGCTTTGCTCGGTCTTGGGCGCGACCACGATCAGCTCGTGGCCGGCGTCGCGCAGGCCGAAGACCAGTTCGTGGAGGAAGACGCAATCAATGCCGTCGTCGTTGGTGACGAGGAGTCGCATGGCGGTTCCTAGCTGTAAGCATTAAGCCGTAAGCGATAAGCCTAAAGTGCGACAAAGGGAGGGCGGACGGCCCGCCCGCCGGGTGGGCTCATGACGGGACTACGGCGCGGCCAGCGAAAGAGAAAGCGGCCAGTAGGTAGTCGATGACGAGGTAGGGCGGCTTGTCCCCAAGCCGCCGCGATGCGTTGGGCAAACTTGAAGTCGCACTTTGCGACATAAAATCCGGGGCATGGTAGCCGGCGCACCAGCAAAGAGCCGGAGGAGGAATGGCTCCTGTCAGCGATCGCCATCGTTCAGACGCAACTTTTTATCCCGGGTCTTCTTCACATCAAGCCGGTAGCGGCGACGGTAACGCGCTCCCTGCCGGTACATCTCGTGGTCCTTGGGAATGCGGACGGTCTCGATGTAGCGTGCGCCGACGATCTCGCAGGTCCGCTGCGAAGCTCTGTTCCTGGGATCGACGGTCAGCCATACGGCGCTCAGCCCGTGCGCCATGGCGAAGGGCAGCAGCAGCCGGCAGCTCCGCGCTGCATACCGGTGGCCGCGATATTGCTGGTCCACCTCATAGCCGATGTGCCCGGGAAATCGCAGGACCCGGGCCGGTCCGACGCGGAGGCGGATGAGCCCCAGGCGCTCCGCCGTGCCCGCCCGGCGCATCTCGAATTCGTACCATGGCACATATTTCTTGATGGGATTGGCAGGATGCCGGCCCGTGAGCACCAGTTCCAGGTCGCCATCCACCAGTCTGCCCGGCGCTTTGAACCGAAAGGGTTTCATGGTTTTCTGCTGCGGCGCGGCAGGCAGAACCTAGACATCACGTTGAGCAAGCAACAGAACGAGAATGCATGGTTTGGACGAGACTGTCCACTTTCGAGATCCTGGGAATGGGCGGAGACGGAGATCGCCGTGAAGAGGCTCAAAAGCAAACTCAGTGGCGGAAGCTCTTCGCTCTTTTTTGCGACGTATTGCGGCCAAAGAAAAAGGGCGCAGTAAGCTGCGCCCCTACATTCCTAGTCCGTGGTCGAAACAAAAAGCCGGAGGCGGTGAGGCCTCCGGCTGATAAGGGATCGCCCGCAAGCGGGCTTCCTACATCGGAATTGCCTGCAAGCAGGCTCCTGCATGGTTCATTGCTGGGCGGGGGCGGCGGGAGCCTCGGCCGGCGTCTGCTGCTGGCTTTCGCGCTCCTTCATGGCGGCCCGGCGCGAGAGGCGGACCTTGCCGGTCCGCTCGTCGATGCCGATGCATTTGACCCAGACCATGTCGCCGACCTTGACGACGTCCTCGGTGCGGCGCACGCGGAAGTCGGCCAGCTCGGAGATGTGGACGAGGCCCTCCTTGCCGGGCAGGCACTCGACGAATGCGCCGAACTCCTTCGTGCCGGTGACGTGGCCCTGGTAGGTCTTGCCCATCTCGATCTGGGCGCCGCCGCCGCAGATCGCGTCGATCTCCTGCACGGCGCGGGCCATGGCGTCGGCGTTGTTCGAGTAGATGTAGACCTTGCCGGAGTCGTCCTCGGCGATGTCGATCTGCGCGCCGGTGGTCTCGGTGATGCGGCGGATGGTCTTGCCGCCGGGGCCGATGAGCAGGCCGATCTTCTCGGGGTCGATCTGGATGGTCTGGATGCGCGGCGCGTAGGTGCTGAGCTGCTTGCGCGGCTCGGGCAGGGCGGCGAGCATCTTGCGCAGGATTTCGATGCGGGCGTCGCGGGCCTGGTGGATGGCCTTCTTGGCGATCTCGATGGGCAGGCCGTTGATCTTGAGGTCGAGCTGGAAGCCGGTGATGCCCTCGGTGGTGCCGGCGAGCTTGAAGTCCATGTCGCCGAAGTGATCCTCTTCGCCGAGGATGTCGGTGACGGTGACCCAGCGGGTGATCGCGCCGGCGTCGTCGTTCTCGGTGATGAGGCCGCAGGAGATGCCCGCGACGGGCGCGACGATCGGCACGCCCGCGTCCATCAGCGCGAGGCAGCCGCCGCAGATCGAGGCCATGGAGGTCGAACCGTTCGAGGCCATGATCTCGGCGGTGACGCGGATGGAGTAGGGAAACACGTCCTCGGGCGGGACGACCGGGAGCAGCGAACGCTCGGCGAGCGCGCCGTGGCCGATTTCGCGACGGCCGGGGCCGGTGGTGCGGCCGGTTTCGCCGGTTGAAAACGGCGGGAAGTTGTAATGGAGGATGAAGCTCTTGGAGCGGGCGCCGCCGGTGAGGGCGTCGAGCTCCTGCGCCTCCTTGGTGGGGCCGAGCGTGGCGATGACGAGCGCCTGGGTGTCGCCGCGCTGGAAGAGCGCGGAGCCATGCACGCGCGGCAGCACGCCGACCTCGCACGAGATCGGCCGGAGCGTGGCGGCGTCGCGGCTGTCGGCCCGCACGCCTTTGTCGAGGACGGACTGGCGGTAGGCCTTGTACTGGAGATCTTCAAAGACGATCGCGAGATCGTGCTCCTCGAACTTGCCCTCGCCGAGTTCGGCGAGCAGCGCGGCCTTGGCCTCCTCCTTGAGGGCGTCGATGTTGGTCTGGCGGACCTGCTTCTCCTTGCCGAAGATGGCGTCGGTCATCTTGGGGCCGGCGACGCGTTCGATGATGGCGCGGGCCTCCGGCTTGGCGGCGACGAGCGCGAATTGCGCCTTGGGTTTGCCGGCGACGGCGACGAGCTCCCGGATGGCCTTGATGATCGGCTGGATCGCCTGGTGTGCGAACTCGAGCGCCGCAATGAAGCGGTCCTCGGGCAGCTGGTCGGCCGAGCCCTCGATCATCAGCATGTCCTTCTCATTGCCGACGTAGATGAGGTCGAGGCTCGAGGAAAACATTTGTTCGATCGTCGGGTTGGCCACGAACTGGCCGTCGACCTGGCCGACGCGGATTGCGGCGATCGGGCCGTCCCAGGGGATGTCGGAGATGGCCAGCGCGGCGGAGGCGCCGTTGACCATCGAGATGTCGGACTCGTGCGACTGGTCGGCGGAGAGCAGAATGCCGAGGATCTGCACTTCGTTGAGGAAGCCGCTTGGAAAAAGCGGGCGGCAGGGACGGTCGCACAGGCGCGAGGTGAGGATTTCCTTCTCGGACGGGCGGCCTTCGCGCTTGAAAAAGCCGGCGGGGAACCGGCCGGCCGCGGCGTATTTCTCGCGGTAATCGACCGTGAGGGGGAAGTAGTCCTGGCCGGGCCTCATGGTCGAGGCGACCGTGGCGGAGACGAAGACAGTGGTTTCGCCGACGGACACGGTGACGGCGCCGTTGGCGAATTTGGCGAGGGTGCCGGTCGCGAACTCGATGCCGAGTTCGGGCACGGTGACGGTATGTTTCTGATTCATGTTCTGAGCGGATGCCCGCCCCGGGGCCTTTGGCGCGTCGTGCGCGGCAGGCGTGGAGGGCGGGGGTTGGTTTGTGCCGCGCGGCTGAGCCGCTCCCGGCACGCGGGATCTCAACGGTTTGCTAACCGGATTTCGCTCCCTGCATCAGACGCGAGAGATTTCGGTTTGGTGCTTCTGACCTGTAGGTCGGGGTTTACCCCCGACATGTCGGGCGTAAAGCCCGACCCACAATCAAAGCAGCAAGCGGAAATGTCCCGGTCTGACGGTGAGGGTCGAAATGACGACGGGCGGACCGCGGATCGGCCCGCCCGTCGAGGAAATTGGTTACTTGCGCAGGTTGAGACGCTGCAGCAGGTCGTTGTATTTGGCCAGGTCGTGCCGCTTCAGGTAATCCAGAAGCTTGCGTCGGCGGCTGGCCATCTGGAGGAGGCCGCGGCGGCTGTGGAAGTCCTTGCGGTGCGCCCGCAGGTGCTCGGTCAGGTGATTGATCCGGGCGGTCAGCAGGGCGATCTGGACGTCGCAGGAGCCGGTGTCCTTCTCGTGCACTTTGTACTGGGTGATGATTTCGGTTTTCGTTATCGGCATGGTCTTGTGTGGGTTGCACGACTGGAGGAAGCCGCGAAGGCTCCGCGCCACCCGCCCTCGGCAACAGGCCGCAGGCCGGTGGCACCGTTCCAATCCCGGCGAACCGGGATCAGTCATGGTGGCAGCCCGCAACCGACGGGCTGTCACTAACGCAAGGGCGCAGTACACGGGCCGCGCCGCAGCCGCGCAAGCGAATTTTTGTCCGGCACCTGCTGCCAGAATTGGGGTTGGGGGTTGTGCGTTGTGGGTTCTGGGTACGCCAGCGCCGGGCTGGCTTTCTCCACCAATAACCCACCGCCCAGCACTCAGGACTACGTTTCCCAATTTGAAGTCAAATTCGTAAGAATCTGGGCGCGGGAGGCGCATGTCCGCCATCTCCAGTCCAGACTCTCACGAGTTTGGCTAATGCGGCAGAATCCACCCGCGCTCACCCGGCCCGCAGCGTGAGCTGCCGCACGTGGTCGCAGCCCGGCAGCTGCTGGATTTTTTCTAGGATCGCTTCGCGGTGCAGGAAGAGCTCGTTGCGCACGACGCTGTGCGAGACGAGCACGAAGAGCGACCTGCCGCGGTCAATGCGGACGGGATGCGAATAGGCGGCGTTGGCCGCGCCGACCATCTCCGCCCAGTGATCGCGGATCGTCTGCTCGGGCGAATGGCGGCCGATCTGGTAGCGGACCAACAGCTCTTCGATCAGCGGTGCCATGGTTTTGGTCGGACGGCGCTTCATCTTGGGCGGCTCCTCGAAAGGAACGCCGCGGAGGTCGCCGATCAGCTCCTCAGCCGCTTTGCTGAATCTGGTGGGTTCCCCGGGCATGGCAGTCAACGATGGACTGTACGGATCGGCGCGGATGGTGGCGGGGGCGCGGTCTGGTCGCGCCCATTCGTTGGGTGCAGCCCCTCGACAGGCTCGGGGCCCTGAGCTTGTCGAACGGGCGAGCCTGCGCCCCTACAAGACTCTTTGGATTCCCCCGTGTTCATCCGTGTCCATCCGTGGTTCTCGTTTCCTTTCCGCCTCGTAGAGCCGGCTGTAGCGCACGAGCGCGCCGAAGGCGGTGGCCCACGCGATGTAGAATCCGGGATAGCCGTCGAGGAAGCCAAGCTTGAGGACATAGGCGCGAAAGAAGCGCCAGCCGGGACGCAGGATGGCCGTGGCCAGGGAGAAACGCCCGGCGCGCGCCTTCTGCTGCTCGACGAACAGGTCGGCGAACGGGTTGATCTTGGTCACGTGGCTGCTGAGCGTCGGAAACGAATAATGGTGCAGATCGCCGGGCAGCGTCGCCACGGGTCCGTCGATCTCCAGCTTCTCGTGCACAAACGCGTCGCCGCCCCAGCGCGCCCTGTCGCGGCGGAACAGACGCAGGCAGTGGTCGGGGTACCAGTCGCCGTGCGTGATCCAGCGGTCGACGAACCACACCTTGCGCGGGAAACGCGCCCCGGCAAACCCCTCGTGGCCGCCGCGGCGGACAAACGCTTCGATGTCGGCCCGCAGCGCGGCCGACACCTCCTCGTCGGCGTCGAGCGCGAGCGTCCACGGCTGCGTGGCCTTGCCGAGGCCAAGATTCTTGGTGTCGCGATAGCCGCGCCATTCGGTCTCATACACGACGGCGCCGTATTGTTGCGCGATCATCCTGCTGTCGTCGGTGGTGTCGTTGAGCACGACGACCATCTCGGCGACCCAACCCCGCACGCTCGCGAGGCAGCGCGGCAGATTGCCCGCCTCGTTGCGGGCGACGATGACCACGGAGAGGGGAAGCGGGTCGGGCACCACGGAACCCTGTCGCGCGGAGGCCACGCAGGGCAAGCTCAGACGCACCGGGAGCGCCACCGGCACGCGGGACGGGGCCAACGTTGGGGAGGCGCAGGCGCGCAGGCCGCGACCGGGTGCGCCCGAATGACAGGACGGCCATCATCCTGCACTTGTCACAGACCGTCCCCTGCACCTCAATCGATGGCGACCAATGAAACGACGAACCGACGCTCCCCGCCGCGCTGACCGCGCTTCGTGCGCCGGAAGCATGCTGATCCTATGATCCGCGGCACCCTTATCCGCTATGCCTGGATCTCGATTGCCGCCGCCTTGGTGACGATCGGGCTCAAGACGGCGGCCTATTGGATCACCGGCTCGGTGGGGTTGCTCTCCGATGCGATCGAGTCGCTGGTGAATCTCGCCGGTGGCATCATGGCGCTGGCCATGCTGACGGTGGCCGCCCGCCCGGCCGACGAGGATCATGCCTATGGCCATGGCAAGGCGGAATATTTTTCCAGCGGCGTCGAAGGCACGTTGATCGTAATCGCCGCGGTGAGCATTGGCGTGGCGGCGGTCGGCCGGCTGATCACGCCCCGGCCGCTGGAGGAGATCGGCCTGGGCCTCGCCGTCTCCGTGGTGGCTTCGTTGGTGAACCTCGGGGTGGCGCTGCTGCTGCTGCGGGCGGCGCGCCGGCACAATTCGATCACGCTTGAAGCCAACGCCCGCCACCTGCTGACCGACGTCTGGACATCTGTAGGGGTGGTGGTGGGCGTAGGGGCGGTCGCCCTCACGGATTGGGAGCGGTTGGATCCGGTGGTGGCGCTGGTGGTGGCCGCGAACATCGTCTGGACCGGCGTGAAGATCGTGCGGCGCTCCGTTTCCGGACTCATGGACAAAACGATTCCCGCCGAGGATCTCGCGGTGATTCAAGGAGTGCTGGATGGTTTCCGAAAGGACGGGGTGCAATTCCACGCCCTGTTCACACGGGAGGCCGGGGCGCAGAAGTTTGTTTCGATGCACGTGCTCGTGCCCGGCGACTGGACGGTGAAGCGCGGACATGAGTTGCTGGAGCGCATCGAAGCGGATATCCGCCGCGCCGTGCCCAATACCTTGGTTTTCACCCACCTTGAGCCGCTGGACGATCCGGTGTCCTGGGCTGATGAGAAGCTCGAACGCCCAGAGCCCACCACCTCCTGAACGGGGAACGGCGCTTAGACTTTCCCCAGTACCGAGCGCGGAATCTGGTAGAGATAGCCGCAGGAGCGCCAGGCCCGGACGAGGGCTTTCTTGGCGTTGCCGGTGCGCAGAACAAGCAGGCAGAGCAGCGCCAACCCGGCAAGGCCGCACGCCTTGATCGTGTTGCCAAGGAAGCGTGAGGCGAGATAACCGGCTGCGCGGCCCTGGGCGACGCGGTCGACCACACGCGAGCGAGCCGAGTCGAAGGCGTGGCGCGCGGCGTAGCGGAATGTCGTGCGCGCCGCTGGCATCTGGTGGAGCGCCGTGGCCGCGGGCACGAACCAGATCTCGAGGCCGGCGGCCCGCAACCGCCGGATCATCTCGCTGTCGCCGCCGGAAAAAAGTGCCTTGCCCGTGCGATCGAGCTCGGTGCTAAACGAACCGTGCTTCTCCAACACCCATCTGGGGATCGCGAGATTGGCGCCCATCGGCGTCTGTGACGGTGTCAGCGGACCGGCGTCAGTCCGAAAAGCGAGCGGAGTGTGCGCGCCCTCCAGCCAGAGCGGCAGCCCGTCGGGAAACACCGGAATCACTTCCCCACCGACCGAGCCGATCCGGTGGGCCGCGTCGGCGAGCAGGGGCGCGGTGAGTTCGCGCAGCCAGCCGGACTCCACCAGAATGTCGTCGTCTGCGAACACGATGACGTCCCCGCGCGCCTCGGCGATGGCGCGGTTGCGCGCGTGATCGAGCCCCTGCCGGGTCTCGAGCACGTGCCGCGGGGCGGGCCGG
>JBGOXZ010000094.1:0-8811 GCA_041479395.1 Opitutaceae bacterium | reverse complement strand
GCACAGCCAAGGCACCGCCATGAACGCGTTTCGCCATTACGTCGCGCTGATCTTCACGATCATGCTTCCCCCGATGATCTTGATGTGGGTCCTCATCCATCGCTTCATCGGATTCTGGCGCAAGGCCGGCGCCGGTTGGACCTACCTGATTGTGACCGCGGTGGTGTGGTCGGGGGATTGTTCCTGCTGCGCCGGGCGCTGCTGGCGCCGGATCGCTATCCGCAACGGCTGGTGACCGAAGGGCTTCACGCGCGCGTGCGCCATCCCCGGTACCTGCAATTCCTGCTGGTGATTGCCGGGTTTGCGCTGCTCGCCAACCATCTCTGCCTCTATCTCGCCCTCCTGCTCTGGCTGCCGGGAGCTTGGTTGATCGTCATTCTGGAGGAGAAGGAGCTGCGCGATCGATTCGGGCCGGCTTATGAGGAATACAGCCACCGGGTGCCCCGCTTTTTCCCTCGCTGGCGGCGCAAATCCTGAATCGACGTCACGGTCCGGGCATCGACTATTCCGATGCGGAGTGCGCAATATATTGTTCCACCCGTTTTTCAGAGGTGCATTGAGCCGGAATCGTCTGCGCCTGAAATTAATCTCTTGCCAAGCCGGTGGCCGGCTGCACGTTCAAGCGCGCTAGGCGGACGGGAGGTCGCGAGTTTCGCGACAAACTGATCGTTTGCCTTCCTTCGGGCGTTTCTTCGATGAGAGACCGTTCAGAGGTCTCCAACACTCATCGAAAGTGCCAGAACCTGTTACTGGTGGCCTGATCCAGCCGGCCCGCGCTTCCGAGTGCGATCCGCCGCGCAAGTCACCGCTTCCGGACGGATTCTGGCCGACAAGAAGCACCATCCTCTGTCCGCAACCCGGACAGACCGCGCCGGACACGTTCCGTGTCCGGACACACTCAAACATGAATCAAGATAACACTGTAACCTTTGCCTCGTTGAATCTGACCGCGCCGATCCTGCGCGCGCTCGCCGACAAGGCCTACACCCACCCGTCGCCCATCCAGGCGAAGGCGATTCCGCTCCTGCTGGAAGGCCGTGACCTGATCGGCTGCGCCCAGACCGGCACGGGCAAGACCGCCGCCTTCGCGCTGCCGATCCTGCAGCGCTTGGCCGCCCGGGCGCAGCCCCGCACCCCGCGCCGCCCGCGGGCATTGATCCTGACTCCGACGCGGGAGTTGGCAGCGCAAATCGGCGAGAACATCGCGCTTTACGGCCGCCATCTGCCGCTGCGCTCCACCGTCATTTTCGGCTGGGTGGGCGAGCAGCCCCAGATCCGCCACCTCGCCGCGGGCGTGGAGATCGTTGTCGCCACGCCCGGCCGCCTGCTCGACCTCATGGAGCAGGGCCACGCCTTCCTTGATCGCGTCGAAATCTTTGTCCTCGACGAGGGTGACCGGATGCTCGATATGGGCTTTGCGCCGGACGTCAAACGCATCATCGCGAAACTGCCCGCGCGGCGCCAGTCGCTCCTCTTTTCCGCCACCATGCCGGAAGAGATCCGCCAGCTCGCGCACCGGTTCCTCCACGACCCCGTGCGCATCGAGGTGGCGCCGGTCGCCTCGACCGTCGACAGCGTCGAGCAGCGCGTCTGCCATGTGCAGCGCTGCGACAAACACCGGCTGCTCGTCCACACGCTGACCCGGCATGCCGAGGGCCTGGTCCTGGTTTTCTCCCGCACCAAGCACGGAGCCAACCGCCTCGCCGACAACCTCGGGCGCGACGGCATCCGTGCCACCGCCATCCATGGCAACAAATCGCAGGGGGCGCGGCAGCGCGCGCTGGAGGATTTCCGCGCCGGCCGGACCCGCGTCCTCGTGGCCACCGACATCGCTGCGCGCGGCATCGACGTGAAGGGCATCTCCCTCGTGGTCAACTTTGACATTCCCGAGGAGCCGGAAGCCTACGTGCACCGCATCGGCCGCACCGCGCGCATGGGCGCCAGTGGCTTCGCCCTGTCATTCTGCGACCCGTCGGAGCGGGCTTCATTCCGCGACATCCAGCGGCTGATCCGGCAGGCCATCCCGATCCACACCGATCATCCCTTCACGGTAAACGCGCCGGCCGAAGCGCGGATGGAAGGAACGCCCGCTGCGCCGGGGCCGATCGCGCCGCCCCGCCGCCCCGCCTTCGGGTTCTGGCGATCGAACCGCTCGCCCCGGCAGCGCCAGGCCCGCGGTTTCGCGCCGTTCGCCGCGCGCGCCTGAAAAGACCAAGACGACCATCCGCCGGATCAAGACCGGCGGCATGCGCGTTTCATTGGCTGGGCAGAAATGCGCGTCGCTCTCGTCGGCGGGCCTCGCGGTCAGCGCGGCTTGCGGACGTGGGTGAACTCCCGCTGTGCGACATCCAGCTTCTCCAAGGCCTCTTGGATGGCATCGGCCGCGCGACCGGAAAAGTGGCGCACGTCCTCAGTGATGGTTGCGAGGGTAACGCGTATGATCTGCAAATCCTCGTCGAGAATCTGCCGCTCCGAGGAAGCTGAGGGCTCCATGGCGATGGTAGACGCGAAACAGAGAAGCAGGTTCCATGCAGGCTGCGATTACTTCAGCGCGGGCCAATTTTTTCCAGATGGCGCAGACCGAGAGCCACCACGGCCGCCCAGGCGAGCGCCTTGAATTCGCCACGATCCAGCGCCTGCTCGATTTCGTCCTGAGTCAGCAGCAGGAGTTCCTGCTGCTCCAGGTCATCGGTCTTTGCCACATCCGTCGGCACCGCATCCAGGGCCAGGAAAAAGTGCGCGGTGCCCGCACCGCGGTTGGCGTCGACCACGCGGCTGCCGAGGGATTGCCATCGGGGCGCGCTGTAGCCGGTCTCCTCCAGCAACTCCCGTTGCGCGGCCCGCAGTGGGTCCTCGCCGGGTTCGAGAAAGCCGCCGACAGGCGCAAGGGAGGTTCCCTTCACGGCATATTTCGTTTGCCGGAAGCACGGGAAGCGCCCGCCGACCGTGCGCGCCAGCACGTTGGCATAGTCGGGCGTGATCAACCACGGCCAATCGTCGATGCGCCGCCCGTCGGGCAGTTCCAGTTGATGGAGCTCGACGGTAAGAAACCGGTTGGGCTGGCAGAGAATGCGTCGGTGAAGCGTTTTCCAGGGTTGCATGATGGTGGCCTGATCCTGTGCCGGCGTCCGCCAGCCAGACGAGCGAATTGTCGGAGCCGTCGCGCTGCGCCGGGGCGTTCCCCGCGCCCGCCCGAGCCCGCTGGCGAGGCTCAAAAGCCCCGCAGATCCGTGCTGGTGCGGCGGGCCAGCCCTTCCTTGGGCAGACGCTTGAGCACGACGTACTGGATCCCGTGTTGCCGGCAGAACTCGTGCTTTTCCGGCCTGTCGCCATCTTCATTCACCACGTACAGGTCAGGTTTGATTTCCGCGATCTCCGCCTCCGCATCCATCCACCCCATGCTGGAGGCGATCAGCGCCCGCGTGACATGGCGGATGGATCCGGCCATGTAGCGTCGCGCCTCCGCCTTGAACAAGGGGTGGCCCGCGCCTTTCAGCAGGCGGATGTTCTCGTCGTGACCGACTACCACAAACAGGTCGCCCAATTCGGCGGCTTCCTCGAAAAAGCGCACGTGCCCCGAATGAAACATGTCGTAGCAGCCGGTGACGACCACCTTCTTCCGGCCGGACGTCGGGCGCGATGGCGGTTCGGGGAAGCCCGCCAAATCTGCGGCGGTGAAAACATGGCGGGTCAGTCCGTGCGCAGTGCAAAACGCCTGTTTGCCTGGCGTGGCGTCCTTCTCCTCGACCGCCCAGACGTCCGGCTGGAAGGAGGGCAGATCCGGCAGCACATCGGGATCCACTTTCGCGCCCGAAAGATGGACGCTGGTCACATAGCGAACCGCCCCGATGACATACGCCCGTTCCGCCTGCGGGAATTCCGGCTCCCGGCCCGTGAGCGTCCGGATGGCTTGATCCGACCACAGCAGGACGTGCAGTTCGCCGAGCCTCGAGACTTCCTGGAGAAAGCGAAAGCTCTTGGTGCCGAGCTGATCCAAACCGGACGATACGATCACCCTCGTCATGAGATGCAGTCAGGCGGTTCTGACGTTGACGCGGAAAGAGCCGGGAACCGGCTTCTCCGAGACCACGGTGAGGTAGCCGCCACCGCAACCGGAGAACATCGCCCCGGGATAGCGCGCCTGATAAAAACGCAGCAGCGCCAGAAGATCCACTTTGATGGTTGGATGCCGGACGGTATGTGGCAGCAGCGTCTCCCAGCAGGTCATGGTCTCATTGAGGGAAGCGCCCAGCGCCGCCAGATCCTGCCTCACGATGGCATCGTAACATGCCTGGCCTGATCGGCCCAGCCGGCGGACCCACTCGGGCTCAAGGTTCTTGACGCCAAGCGGATTATAGCCGGCTGGCCGCGGCATGACCGGAAGCAGGTGGATGACGCGTTCGAGCCAGCGCACGATCCCGGGATCGCTGGTCGATTCGATCTTCCGGGGGAAAACGCCTCCGCGAAAGCTGGCGTCGTAGTCGAGGCGGCTCACCCCGGGGTAGATCAGGCCGATCATATCCTGTGTCCCCGACGGCTCCGCCTTCCCCCGGTTTTCCTCGGTGTAGAGTTGTTCGACGAGGGTCGCCGGCTCTTGGTCGGGTAGCCGCCCGTTCCACAGGCGCAGGGCAATTTGGCGCGAACCAGTGGCCATGCCAGCCCGATCCATCAGGTGAAAGGCGGGCTTCAGACTGACGACGACCATCGATCCCGGCGGCGCCGGATTGAGTTTCGAGACAAACGGCTGGTCGATCCAACCCCCGGCCAGCTGGAGGCGATAGGGAAAGTCGCCGATCGCGTCCGTGATCCTGTGGCGGGCGTGGGCAGACGTGGTCATGCTTCTCGGCGCGCGATTTCTCCGGCGGGACGGCGCGAGGCGGCGAAATCAGAGAACGTCCTTGACCGTTTTCCGGCCGGCTTTGCGATCCTGATACTGCTTTTCAATCCACTCGTAGGTCGTGCGCAGGCCCCGGCTGATCGGGATGCTCGGCTCCCAATTGAGGATGCGCTTGATCATGGTGTTGTCGCTGTTGCGGCCGGCGACGCCTTTCGGCGCGTCCAGGATGTACTTCCGCTTCAGTTTCACGCCGCCGATTTTCTCCGCCAGGCTCGCCAGGTCGTTGATGGAAATCAGTTCGCTCGTGCCGAGGTTGATCGGCGTGGCGACGAGTTCGTTGCAGTGTATGATCTTGTCGATGCCCTGCAGGCAGTCATCGATGTACATGAAGCTGCGGCACTGGCTGCCGTCGCCCCAGATCTCGAGGGTATCCGAGCCCTTGTCTTTGGCTGCAATTACCTTGCGGCAAAGGGCCGCCGGCGCCTTCTCGCGCCCGCCATCCCACGTGCCCCATGGCCCGTAGACGTTGTGGAAGCGGGCGATGGCGGTCCGCATGCCGCGCTCCGCAGTGTATTCCTGGCAAAACATCTCGGACATCAGTTTCTCCCAGCCATAGCCGCGCTCGGCGAAGGCGGGATAGGCATCCGATTCCTTCAGCGCCCGACAATGCGGATCCTCCTGCAGCTTCGTGTTGTAGGCGCAGGCCGAGGACGAATAGAAATAGCGCGCCACGCCGGCCCGATAGGCGGCTTCGATCAGGTGAGTGTTGATCAGGATGCTCCGCAGGCACATGATCCGAAACCGCTCGATGAAGCCCATTCCGCCCATGTCGGCCGCCAGGTTGTAGACCTCGACGGCGCCCGCGACGGCGCGTTTGCAGTTGGCCTCTTCGGTCAGATCCATGCAGAGGGATTCCACGCCCGGGATCCGTTGATACCATTCGGGGAGCGGCTTGCGGTCGACCGCCCGGATCCGGGTGAAGCCCCGCTCCGCAATGTAACGCACCAAAGCGCCCCCGATGAAGCCGCCGGCGCCGGCGACCAGAATCAGGTCATTCTTCCCGCAAACTGTGAAGGTCGGTTTTGTCATGATCTCGTCTTGGTTCAGAGCGGGCGGACTGCCTGCCTCGATCACGGCATGCCCCGCCGGGCGCCAATCGTCCGGTTCTGCATGCCAAAGGGTGGATTCATGGCGTCCGTCAGAGCGGATTTCAATGACGAATCTTGTGCGGGAAGCTTGGTGCTCCGATTTCTCGCTCATCCCTCCGGTTCCGACCTGCAAAAAACGTCCGTGAGTTGGATTTCCGCAATTTCCTCGCCAACTTGGTGAGGGCGTAGCGAGAATCCCTGCTCATGAAAGTCGTCTGTGCATGGTGTCAGAAGGTGTTGGCGGACGATGCTTCCGAAGACGCGGAGGTTTCGCACGGCATCTGCACGGACTGTCGGAAAAGAGTGACGGGGGAAACGACGGCCAGCCTGAAGGATTTCCTCAATGACCTTGAATTCCCGGTGCTGGCGACGGACGGCGACCGGGTGGTTCTGGCCGCTAACCGCGCCGCCGAGAAAATTCTGGGCAAATCCGCCACCCGGATGACCAACGCCCGGGTGGGCGTGGCGATCGAGTGTTATTACTCGGGGATGCCGGGCGGGTGTGGCAAGACCGCCCAGTGCCGCGGTTGTGCGTTGCGCCAGAACATCGCCGACACGTATGCGGACGGACAGCCGCGGTACGGCGTCTATGTCGAAAAGCGCCTCGTCAATGGCACGGACTCCAAGATGGTGCAGTTCAAGTTCTCGACGCAAAAAGTCAGGGAAGCGGTGGTGTTCTTGATTGAGGAGCTCAAAGAACTGGATGCCGGCCCGTGATGGCGGGCGCGACGGACCGATGGCGAACCGTCGCGCGGCCACGGGGATCCGCGGAACCCGCCCGCAACTGGGCCCGCGCCGTTCCGGCGCGCCCGGAATTGCTTCCAGAGCGGGCCGGAGGGGTGCCTAGGCCGGCTCCCGCGATTTCTCGCGAATGGCGCGGATCGCGTCGGCCCGAAGTCCCAGCCATCGCAGGAACGCTTCGTGGGCCTGCGGATGGCGGGCCTCGAACAGCGCATGCAGCCGGTGCTTCTGCGCGTCGGTGATGCCGGCCTCGTTCAGGAGGGCGACGAACTGGTCTTTGGTGATGGTTTTCATCGTGGATGCCTTGTTCTTGGTTGAATGCACCGCCGGTTCGCGGCGCGTGATCTCCCGAGCGTAGGGTGTGAACCCATAGTCACCTCGAGAAAAATCTTTTGGCGCGGCCGCGGCGCAGCCGCTCCGGCGGGATCCAACACGGTGCGCCGCCGCCGGCCGGGCACAGCGCCGCGAGCCGGCGGAGGGGGCAGGGCCCTCCTCCTATTTCGAAGGCTTGGCGTTCCAGACCGCCAGCGTATCCGGCGTGCCCTGACTACGGATGCCGTTGTCGTTCAATATGTCGTCGGTGGCGGCGAGCATTTCCTTGCGCAGGAAAACCGGTGCCTCGGCCTCACGACCGCAGAACTCGACGATGATGAACTCGTCCTTCGCGTCGCGCAGGACCTCGACCAAGTGGCGAAGATTTTTGATGGGGATGCCGTTGACCGTTTTGACCACCTTGCCGGCGGGACTCGAATATCCCTTGGACAGCTTGTGCGGGAAGAACGGCGACGAGACGATGACGAGTTCCTCGCCCTCGAACGCGGGTTTGTCCGCCCGGCGCGTGATCAGCGGGCTGCCCCGGACACTGAGCAGATTGAGCAGGTTGGCGTTTCCGCCCAGCGCGGCGACGAACTGCGACGAGGCCGCCGAAAACACGAGCGGCCCGTACACGAAGTAGGAAGGGTAGGTGCCCTGCAGATCCGGAATGACCATGGGACGGTTGGGTGACACCGGCAGATTCACCGCGATTTCCTTGCCGGCGCGCACCACGGTCAGGGGCACCTTCCCGTCTTTGGCGATCTTTTGGATCAGATAGGTGAGGCGGACGCGCAGGTTGCTGCCCAGTTTGATCATGCCTTGGTCGTCCACTGGCGTATCGCCAATCCGGGTGATGAGATCCCATTCCTTCAACGGATAGGTCGGTTCGTCGCCATAGGGTTTGTGCACCACCATGCCCTCGGCCGCCTTGTCGAGCTTGAGAAACGCCCGCAAGGCCGGATTCTCGAGGGTCTGAAGTTCGTCATACATGGCGGGCTTGCCGTCGTAGTGACCGTCGGCGATATCCTTGAGAAACAGCTCAATCTCCTCGCAGGGGATGATGTAGCCGATGTTTTCCGCGCCGCCGCCAAGCCGGCTGAAAGCCAGGCCGATCATCTGGTCGCCCACCACGGCGGGTCCGCCGCTGTTGCCGGGATTGATGGCCGCGTCGATCTGGATGCGCAGTCCCGCGACGGGAAAGTTGTAGCCGGTGAATTCAATGCGGGACACGATGCCCTTCGTGATGGAGAGACTGGTGCCGCCGGTCGGGAACCCATAGACCATGACCGAATCCTTGATTTCGGGCAGGGTGTTGGCGCGCGCCAGCGGAGCGTGCGTGGCGAAGAACGACTCGTCATCCAGCTTGAGCACGGCGAGGTCGATGCCCGGCGCGACCGTTTCGACGGTGGCGGAGATCTTGTCGCCCGCCTGATTGGCCTGCACCTGAATCTGACTGGCGTACAGGACAACATGGGCGTTGGTGAGGATGCGCTTGCCCTCGATGACGACGCCGCTGCCGGAAATCTCCCGGGGGGATTGTTTGCTCCACGGCTGCACAAAATCGGGGTACCGCATCGTGGCAAATACTTTGACCACGGAGTTCTCGATCTGACTGGAACGGTCGCCGGCGGTGGCCGGCGGTTCGGTTTTGGCTGCATCGGCCGGCGCGTTGCCTTGGGCGGTCGCGGCGCCGTTCGGGAGGATCAGCACGGACGCGATGAGCAGACTGGCGAGCAAGCTGGGAACCCGTGAATGGGAGTGCATGCTAAT
>JBGOXZ010000093.1:0-8873 GCA_041479395.1 Opitutaceae bacterium | reverse complement strand
CGGGCGCGCCTCGTGCGCCAGCACGAGGCGTGACCAATGGCAGAGCTAGTAATGGCGACTCGTTAGGCTTCTTAGAGATCATCGGCGTCCTTTTTTCTACTTTCCTTCAGCCTCTTCCCATATTCGACAAATCGAAGCGTGTCGCGGAACAGCAGGAGTGACGTATTGAGATCGCCGTTGAACTTCGTGAGCACGATGGAATCCTGCTCAAACTCCCAAGTAGAGACGACATTCTCGAATGTAGCGCCCATCCGGTTCTTGACCGCGCTCTTCGCTTCCGTCTTGGCTTCACCATACTTCACAATCAGCGCATCGCGGATCGTGGAATATTCACTGGCCTTGAAATTGCACCAAATAAGGTAAAGTCTCGGGTCGTCTTTCGCATCCGTGCGCGAGCGCATGAAGTAATAGGTGATGCGGGCAGGAACCGTCCCTATCGTTGTAAGTGACGTCGTCTTCCGCGCCAGTGCGGCTTCGAGTTCGGCCAAGCGGTCATGTTTCTCTTCGAATGGGAAGTAGAGCTCCGCGGCAACGACTCCCAGCGCAGGATCGCGAATCAGGTCGATAAACATGCCGGGATTCGTCAATGACGTGGGCGGGGCGATCTTGCCATCCACCTCGCGATGGTGCTTCGCGGTGAACTCCGAAAGCGTCATGCCCATCACGTCGCCCTTCAGGTCCAAGCGCGGTGTCTGCGCGACAACAGATGTGGCAGCGAAAGCGACAAGAAGGAGAATCGATGTTTTCTTCATGCTTCTGTGCCTAATAGGGTCATTAGACCAAATGGCGTTTACGGGGTAATTCCGCATGAGCCCATAATTCAGCCATTAATGATTTTCAAGGTGCGATTTCTTGGAAGACTTGGAACCGGGTTTCTGCCTCTGAACGACGGCAACCCCGCCACCCCTTCTGCCAGTCGCAGTTTCGAGGCATCTGTGTAGATCTTCATCGGAAGTCGGATGTCGCTGTGGCGCATCAGTTCTTGCGCGACCCTCGGATGCGCCCCGCTCAGAACCAAATTGGTGCCGAACGTGACCCGCAGCGCGTGAAAATCTGCCCGCCGCCCCTGCTCATCCTGGTACACGATCCCCACCCGAGATAGGTCGCTCCCTCAGCAACGCGCGCGGCTCTGCTGATCAGCCGAGCGCCCCTGCGATCCATCAATCGCGCGGCGGCCGCGCGATTCGCAGGCTTGTGTCGGCGGACGCCGAATGTCAGAAACTTCGCGCCCCGCAACGCTTCCCCCGGCCGCCCCCATGATCCCGTTCATCGTCCTCTGCGTTCTGGCCTTCGTCGTCTGGCTTTTGATCTGGAGCATCGTCTCCTTTATCAAGATCGGAGGCCTTGGACAAAGCATTGATGACCTGCGAGCGAGAGTCAGCAGCCAGACCGCCGCGCTGGAGGAGTTGCGTGAAAAGCTTCGTCACTCCGTCCCCGCCACTCCTGCACCTCCGGTCGTCGCACCACCTCCGCCGCTTATTGATGTAAAGGCTCCGCCGCCGCCACAGCCGGAATGGGCGCCACCCGTTGCGCCGCTCGAATATCCGGCCGGGCCGGCGGTCTCGCCGCCCGTAATGTCCGCTTCGCCGAGCCGGCCCCTGCCGGCGGGTGAGGGAGTCTTGGAGGATATCACCCTGCCGCCGTTCCGAGCCCCGCCGGAGCCGCCGCCATTGCTCCCGCCCGTTTCCGCGCAGCCGACCCGGCCCGCGATCAACTGGGAGATGTTCATGGGCGTGAAGCTTTTCGCCTGGATCGGCGGCCTCGCGCTTTTCCTCGGCGTCGCCTTCTTCGTCAAATACTCCTTCGACAACAACCTCATCCCGCCCGCGGTCCGCATGGCGCTGGGTTTCCTGACGGGCGCGGGCCTGCTGGCCGGCGGCGTCGCCCTCTCGCGTCGTCCCTACCAGGTGACGGCGCAGACGCTGTGCGCCACCGGCGTGGGCATCCTTTACGCGGTGACGTTCGCCTGCCGTTCGATCTACCACTTCGCGTTCTTCGGGACGCTGCCGACGTTCCTGCTCATGGTGCTCATTACGGCGGCGGCGTTCACCGTGGCCGTGGCGCTCGAGGCGCAGGTGGTGGCGCTGCTCGGCATGCTCGGCGGATTCCTCACGCCCGTGCTGCTCTCGACCGGCGTGGACAACCCGCTCGGCCTCTTCGGCTATATCGCGCTGCTCGACGCCGGCCTGCTTGCCGTCGCCCTCCACCGGCGCTGGCACTACCTGGGCACACTCGCGGCGCTGGGCACGGTGGTGATGCAAATCGGCTGGGTGGTGACCTTCTTTGCCGCCGCGAAGATCTACACGGCGCTCAACATCTTCCTCAGCTTCGACGTGCTGTTCCTGCTCGCGTTCGCTCTGCCGGCCGGCAGGGCGCAGCGGCGCGGCAGCGCCTCCTGGTGGCTGGCGGGCGCCGCGGCCGGCGTCGCCTTTGTCTCGCTCGGCTTCGCCTTCTACCTGCTCGACTTCCCGAAGGTGGCGCAGCAGCCGTGGCTGCTCTTCGCGTTCGTGCTCGGCGCCGACCTCTGCCTGCTCGTGCTCGCGGTGCTCGACGCCCAACTCGCGAAACTGCACCTCGCCGCCGGCACGCTCGCGTTCCTGCTCCTCGCGGCCTGGACAGCCGGTCACGCCGACAACGCCCTGCTGTCGTGGGCGCTCGCGGCCTGCTTCGTCTTCGCCGTGCTGCACACCGTCTTTCCTCTCGTGCTGCAGCGGGTGCGGCCCGCGGCCGCGCCCGCCTGGTGGGCGCATCTGTTTCCACCCGTGGCACTCCTGTTCGTGCTGCTGACCATCGCCCGGATTCCGGACGTGTCCTTTCTCGTCTGGCCGCTGGTGCTGGTGGTCGATCTGCTCGCGATCGGCGCGGCGCTGGCCACGGGCGCGATGCTGGCCGTCGTCGCCACGCTCGTGCTGACGCTCGTCGCCACCGGGCTGTGGATCCTGCGCGTGCCGGTGGAACTCGCGGACCTGCCCGTGATGCTGCTGCTCGCGGGTGGATTCGGCGTGCTCTTCTTCGCGGCCGGCGTCTACGCGCTGCGGAAACTGGCCTCAACCGGGTCGCGCTGGGCGGAGCGGAGTGGCGCGGACGCCGCGGCGCCCGCCTGGCTCGCGGATCCCTCCAATGCCGAACTTCTCCCGGCGTTTTCGACCACGCTGCCCTTCCTGCTGCTCGTGATGATCGTGCTCCGGCTGCCGCTCGCCAGCCCTGCGCCGATCTTCGGACTCGCATTGCTGCTCGTGGTGCTGCTGCTCGGCCTCGCCCGGATGCTGGGCAACGGCCTGCTGCCCGCCGTGGCGTTGGGCTGCACGGCGTTGCTCGAGTATGTCTGGCTCGAGCACGGCTTCGCCGCCGATTCCGCCGCGGTGACGCTCGCCTGGAACGTCGGATTCTACGCGGTGTTCGCGCTGTTTCCGTTCGTCTTCCGCCGCCGTTTCACCGGCCAGCTCCTCCCGTGGATCGCGTCCGCCCTGGCGGCGCCGGCGCATTTCTACCTGGTCTACGAGGTCGTGCGCCGGGCGTGGCCCAACGACTTCATGGGCCTCATCCCCGCGCTGTTCGCCCTGCCGGCGCTGGCCAGCCTGGTGGCCGCGTTGCGCGCGCTGCCGGCGGATGCCCCGCGCCGGCTCGACGTGCTCGCCTGGCTCGGCGGCGCGGCGCTGCTCTTCATCACGTTGATTTTCCCGATCCAGTTCGAGCGGCAGTGGATCACGCTCGGCTGGGCGCTCGAGGGCGCGGCGCTGCTGTGGCTCTTCCACCGCGTGCCGCACGCGGGCCTGCGGCTGGCGGGCGTGAGTCTGCTCATCGCCGCTTTCGTGCGCCTCGCGTTCAACCCCGCGGTGCTCGCCTATCATCCGCGCACCGCGACCGCGATTTTCAACTGGTACCTTTACGCCTACGGCCTCACCACGCTCTGCCTGATCGGTGGCGCCCGGCTGCTGGCCCCCCCGCGCGAGCGGGTGTTGGACTCGAATGCGCCGACCGTGCTCTATGCGCTGGCGGGCGTGCTGGCGTTCCTGCTCCTCAACATCGAGATCGCCGACTACTACAACCCGACCGGCCGGGTGCTCACCTTCGAGTTCTCCGGCAACTTCGCGCGCGACATGACCTACACCATCGCCTGGGCGTTCTTCGCCTTCGGACTGCTGGTGATCGGCATCGCCCGGCGCGTGCGCGCCACCCGGTACGCCGCCATCGGCCTGCTCAGCGTCACGCTGTTGAAGCTGTTCCTCCACGACCTGGCGAACCTCGACCAGCTCTACCGCATCGGCGCGTTCATCGTCGTCGCCATCGTGGCGATCCTCGCGTCGTTCCTCTACCAGCGCTTCCTGCCGCCCGAAACCAAGACCTGACATGCGCTTGCTGCCCGCCGCTCTGCTCACCGCCACCATCTTCGCCCTGCCCCTTCGGGCCGAACCCTTCGCGACGCAATACTGGCATTACCGGCAGGATCTGCCCGTCGACCAGCCCGGCCTTGTGAAGGTGGCGCTGCCCGTCGAGACGCTCGATGTCGCGCGGGCCGATCTGGCCGATCTCCGCCTGATCGATCCGGCCGGCGGAGAGACGGCGTTCGTGCTCGATCGCAGCGTTCCGGCCGAGCCGGTCGTGCGGGAACCACGGTCCCTGACGAGCAGCGTGGAGGATGCCGCCATGGTCTTTGTGCTCGAGACCGGCACCAGCGAACGGGTCACCGCCCTGCAGATCGATGCCGGCCAGCAGCGATTCCTGACGCGCGCGCGCGTGGAGGAATCGGACGATGGCGTGACCTGGCGGCTGCTCGGCCGCAACTTGCCCGTGTACGACCGGGGCGGCCAGTTGCGCGTGCTGCATCTGCCCATCCCGTCCGGTTCGTACCGGTATCTGCGGATCAGCCTCGACCGGCTGGGCAGCACGCACGTCGCGCTGCGCGGCATTTCGCTCGTCACCCAACGCGAGCAGGTGGACGACTCGGAGCCCGTTGCCGTGCGGGTGGTGGCCCGCGACGAGACTCCCGGAGAAACACGGCTGACCCTCGATTTGCCGGGCGCAAACCTGCGCATTGCGGCGCTGGCCCTCACCACCCCCGAGCCTGTGTTCAACCGTTCGGTGCGCCTCGTCTACCGCGCCTTCGAGGGCGAGGTCGTCCGCGAGATCACGCTGGCCCAGGGATCCCTCACGCGGCGCGGCCCCGTCGACCGGCCGGACGCCGGGAATATCTCCTGGCCGATCGAGGAACTGGCACCGGCGCGCGAACTGACTCTGGTCGTCGACAACGGCGACAGCCCGCCGCTGGCGCTGTCGACGGTCTCCGCGCGGCGGCGGCCGGTGTACGCGGTGTTCTATGCCGCCACGGCAGGACGGCACGTGTTCTACGTGGGCAACGTGAAGGCGTCAGCCCCCCGTTACGACGTCGGCGCGCTCGCCGCCGAGTCGCGCCAGCTGCCGCCGGTGCGGCTTGCGCCCGGCCCGCTGGGCGCGAATCCGGATTTCAATCCCGGCGAACCGCTGCCGGAGATTCCCGCGCTGGGCGCGGCGCTCGATGTCGCGCCGTGGGTTTTCCGAAAAGCCGTCCGGATCCGCGCGGCCGGTGTGCAGCAACTCGAGCTTGATCCGGCCGTGCTCGCCCGCGCCCAGCGCAACCTCGCTGGTCTGCGTCTGATGAGTAACGGCCGGCAGGTGCCGTTCATCGTCGAGCGCACGAGCCTGACGCGAGCGTTCGCGGTGAGCGCCGCGCCCGCGCCCGATGCGAAACAGCCCAAGCTCAGCCGCTGGCGAATCACGCTGCCCTATCCGCGACTGCCGCTCACCCGCCTCACGGCCACCGTGTCCACGCCGCTGTTTCAGCGCGACGTGCGGCTGCTCGAGGACATCGAGGACGACCGCGGTTACACCTCGCGCCGCTGGCTCGGCCAGGCCAGCTGGAGTCAGGCGCCCGGACGGCACGCAACGGCGTTCTCGATCTCCCTCAACCAGACCCCTGACACCGACACCCTTTGGCTCGAGACCGACAACGGTGACAATCCGCCGATCACCCTGGGTGACGTGCGCAGCCACTACGGTGTCACGCGCCTGCTCTTCAAGGCCGGGGCCGATGCGCCCGTCTTCCTTTACTACGGCTGTCCGCTGGCCGGGGCCCCGCGTTACGATTTGAGTCTCGTGGGCGCGCAGTTGCTCGCCGCCGACAAGGCGACGCCGGATCTGGGCGCCGAGGAGGCGCTCAAGGGTCAGTCGTTGGCGGACACCATCGCCCTCGCGGGGCGCAGCGGCGTCCTGTTCTGGGGCATGCTGGCCTTGGTGGTCATCGTGCTGCTGGTCGTGATTGCCCGCCTGCTGCCAAAGGCGCCGCCCGCCGACGGCCCGGCCGCGCCGAAATAGCACCCTTCCTCCGCTCCCTCGGTCGAACGCCTGAATCGCGCGCCAGCGTGGAAGGGGAGGGCGTTCTGCCGTACGGCAGAACGGTCCGCCGCGGCTCGGTGGGAACCTCGCCCTCCATTCTACCGGTCTGATCCTGAGAACGTATCAAAAGAGCCCGCCCGCGGCGGGCCCGGCCAGATTCCGCTCAGGAACCGGGCACCTTCACGGAGACCGCCGGCGCAGCCTCGCCCTTCTTCTCCGAAGCGGCGGCCGCGACCGGCACGGGCGTGCGCGCCCGCAACAGAAGCGAGCGTTGCGCCCACATGCCGCCGGTGTCGAGTTGCATGATCAGGTTGGTGAGTGTCACCACCTCGTCGTAGCGGCCGGCCTCGAAGGCCAGCGAGGCGAGGTGGTAGGCGGCTTCGCAGCGCACGGCCTCCAGCTGAGCGGTGTCATCCGACAGCCGCTTGAGGATGGCCGTGCCGTCGTTGGTCTTGCCGGACTGGATCAGGCACACGCTCTTACCGAGGAGGGCGCGCGAGGCAAACGGCGTGCCGGGCAGGGCGGCGGCGGCCTGATCGTAATTGGCCAGCGCATCGGCAAAATTGCCCGCGGCATAGGCCTCGTCCGCGACCTTCAGGCAGGCGGCGCCGGCCAGCGGATGGCCGGCGTGGTCCCGCGCAAAGGCCTGCAGTTTGGCCGGCGTGGTTGCCGCCGCATAGGCCGCTTCGATACTCGCCTCGTGTTGCGCGGCAAGTCCGTCGTAGGCGTAGCGACCGATGATCGCGAGCAAAACAAGCGCGCAACCCACATAGACAGCCTGGTGGTTCTTCTCCCAGAAGATCCGGAGCTGAATGTCAAAGGGAAGCTCGGTCTCGGTTTTTTCGGCCTGGGCGCCGGGACGGTTGGGGCTCACTTGGGGCTGGTTGGGCGGCAAGGTGCTCATGGGAACCGCGCAATATGGGGCGCGGCGCAGGTGCCCACAAGGCAAAATCCGGTTGCGGGTGGGCGCCACACCTGCAGCGGCCAGGAAGTCCGCCTGACCCCCTTGAGGGATACGGGCACTACGGCTGGCACTCAGTCGTCGCCATTGTCCGCGACCCTGGTGATGGCCCACGCAGGATACGGCTCGCGGCTGCCCCTCATCGCGTGCCAGAGGATGCGGTTCAGCACATCCTCCGGCGCCTTGTCCACCTCGCGGAAGTTGATCTTCGCCGACATCTCCGCGTCGCGGCGCAGCACCGGGTCGTTGATCGCGTGCGGCGCGGGATTGAGTTGGTCCAGCGCCACATTGTTCGCCACGGCGGTGAAGGGTGTGAAATCAGGCTTGTCCGTAAAGCAGTCGAACATCGGCGTCGCGCTCGCATCGAACTGGTTCATCGGCGGGAGTCCGAGGATTTGCTCGATGGTGCGGACAACGCTGGTCGTGTTGTATTGCGTGCCCACGACCACGCCGCGTCTGGTGTAGGGGCTGATGCAGTAGGCCGTGGTGCGGTAGCCGCTGACATGATCCCAGCCGCTCTGCGGATCGTCCTCGATCCCGAAGATCACCGTCTCCGGCCAGAATTTGCTGTGGGTGATCGCCTCGACCATGCGGCCAAACGCGAGATCGTTGTCGGCGACGTAGGCGGCGGGCGTGGGCGAGTCCCGGTTTGTGCCGCTGGTGTGGTCGTTCGGCAGACAGATGAGGACGAGGTCCGGCCACCCGCCTTTCGCCTCGAACTCCTTCAGCTCGCGGATGAAGAAATCCGCGCGGAACTGGTCGGGTACGTTCAACGCCCAGCCGACGCAGTTCGTCGGCAGATAAGGCCGCAGCGACTCGATCATCGGGTAGCTCTCGAAAATCACGTCCGCCGTCTCGCCCTTCCAGGTCCGGTAGCTGTCCATGAACGACGGCGCGCCCGGACGCTGCGGATCGCGCCACCGGACGATTGGTGCGGCAAATTCGCCGTAGTCGCGCAGCGTCCGGCCGTGCGCGAGCGCGTTGTCCCAGAGGAAGCCGGCGGGCGAATACGCCAGCGCATCGTTCTCGTTCTCGCCCATGCCGTCGGGATAGCTGCGCGGAAAGCCGGCAAAGGACTTTTCCATGTAATCGGTGGCAAACGCGGTGGTACTCCACTGGTGGCCGTCGGCGCTCAAAATTCCGGCGCAGTAGGTGTTGTCGAGCAACGCGAAGTCGCGCACGAGCCTGTGCTGGTTCGGCGTGATGGTCTCGCCGAAGACACAGAGCGCAGCGTCGCCGTTGCCGCGCGGTTCATCGCCGAGCACCTGGTCGTAGGTGCGGTTCTCCTTGATGATGTAAACCACGTGCCGGAACACGCTCGGCTCGCCGATGCGCTCGGGCACGGGCCGCGGCGACTGGCCGGGGCGCGGCGGGAGCCGGCTGGCGGCGATGGCGGCGCGACGGAGGTTGCGCGCGACGGTCTCGGACAGTACGGGCAGGTCGCGTTTCTTCGGGATGGGGACGAGCGAGACGGAGCCGCTGTATTGGTGCGAGTTGAAGCCGGTCCTGCCATCGCTGCCGCGCTTCTTCTCGGCAGCGT
>JBGOXZ010000092.1:0-8889 GCA_041479395.1 Opitutaceae bacterium | reverse complement strand
TCGCGCCGGTCGACATGGTCATCATCGTCATCTATTTCGCCTTCTGCCTCGGCATTGGCTTTTACCTCCGGAAGTACGCCACCACGGGCGAGGATTTCTTCATGGCGGGCCGCAAAATGACCGCGTGGATCGCGGGGCTCAGCTTCATCTCGGCCAATCTGAGCTCACTCGAAACCATGGGCTGGTCGGCGATGGCTTACCAGTACGGCATGCTCGGCGCGCACGCCTACCTCATCGGCGCCATCCCGGCCATCCTCTTCCTGGCCGTGGTGATGATGCCCTTCTACTACATCTGCCGGACCCACTCGGTCCCCGGCTATCTCAAGTTGCGCTACGGCGAGGGCCCGCGCGCCCTGGCCGGCATCTCGTTCACGTTCCTGACCGTCATGGTCAGCGGCGCGAGCATGTTCGCGATGGCGAAGATTCTCCACCTGCTGCTCGGCTGGGACATGAACATCAGCATCTGGGTCTCGTCGATCACCGTGGCCATCTACGTGGCCCTCGGCGGCCTGCTGTCGGCGGTGTTCAACGAGGTGCTGCAGTTCTTCCTCATCTGGCTGGGCTCGCTGCTCATCCCGGTCCTCGGCATCATCCACGCCGGCGGCTGGACCAAGATGCTGGCGAGCGTGCAGCGGAACGCGGCCATCATCCACCCGAGCGTGCAGAACGCCGACTTCACCAGCCTGTGGCGCAACCTCGGTTCCTTCGACACGAACCCGATGGGCATCGACTGGTTCGGCATGGTCTTCGGCCTCGGGCTCGCCGTCAGCTTCGGCTATTGGTGCACCGACTTCCTCCAGGTGCAGCGCGTCATCGTGGCCAAGAGCCTGCGCAGCGCCCAGAACGGCACGTTGATTGGCGCAGCCCTCAAGATGCTCGTGCCGCTGATCGTGACCATCCCCGGCCTGCTCGGCCTCGCCGTGCTGCTCAACGGCGACGGCTCGGTGATGGTGCTGGTGCCGGAGAGCGATCCGCGCGCGAACATCACCCATCACACCTTCAACGATGTCCTGCCGCTGCTGATGGGACAGTACCTCGGGCCCGGCCTGCTCGGTCTGGGCGTCACGGCGATGATCGCCGGCTTCATGTCCGGCATGGCGGGCAACGTCACGGCGTTTGCAACGGTCTGGACCTACGACGTCTACCGCCCGCTCATCAACAAGAACGCTGACGACCGGCACTACCTGGCCATGGGGCGCTGGTGCTCGATCCTGGGCGTGATCATCTCGATCGGAACCGCCTACGCCTTGTTCTATTTCTCCAATATCCTCGAATTCCTGCAGGTCCTCGTGTTCTTCTTCATCGTGCCGCTGTTCGGCACCGTCATCCTCGGCATGCTCTGGAAGCGGGCGACGCCGGCGGCGGGTTTCTGGGGATTCCTCTGCGCCAGTTCGGTGTCGATCGTCATGTGGGTCTTTGTCCACACCTTCCCCACGGGTTACATGCCGGCTCCGAAGATCACATTGGGCGACAGCGCCGTCGTGACCCTGGAGCAGGCCGGGCCGACCGAAGCCATTACCCGGGTGATCGTGGAGAGCGGCAGCGTTGCGCTGCTCAATGTTCGCGCGGCCGGCCAGCCCGACCGTTTCGTCTCCGGTCCGCAGACGGTGAAAGGCGCGCCGCTTGCGCTTGCAGCTGTCGACGGTGCGCAAAAGGTCCCGGTGCTCGCGCCGAGCGTCGTGCTCGCCAGCACCAAGGAGGCCTTCAAGTTCGGCGTCGAGGGCGTGCCCGTCGAGCTCAAGCCCGGGGTGCAGGTCGCGGCAACGGTGGTCTCGAAGAAATTCGCCCCCGCCGCGTTCAACCTGGCGCACGTAAAGCTCATCGCGCGATCCGCCAAGGCCAAGCCCATGGCGGTGAACATGTACTCGGCGTGGTGGTCGTTCGTCGTCTGCATCAGCGTCACCGTCCTGGTGAGCCTCTTCACCCGGCCGAAGCCGGAGGCGGAGCTCAAGAACCTCGTCATGGGCCTCACCGAGATTCCCGACGAGGGCCCGTGTCCCTGGTATGAAAGCCCGAAGCTGTGGACGGGCGTGGTCACCGTGGCGCTGGTCGCGGTCAACATCATGTTCTGGTGAGGTGGCATCATGGAATCCAAGAAACAAATCCCCATTTGGTTTTTCATCGGCATCCTGCTGGCGGTCTACGGCGTTTTGATCTTCGCCGCCGGCATCTACTACGGCTGGATCAGCCCGCTGGAGAAGAAACTGGTGCTCGCCGAATACCATGCCGACGTCTGGTGGGGCGTGTTGCTCATGGTCATCGGCGGATTTTACGTGCTGAAGTTCCGGCCGGGGAAGACGGCGGGGCGGTGACGGTCCTGCGGCCCATCGCCTACCGTCCCGGACCGAGGTTTTTTTGTCCCGGTTCGCCGTGGCCGGGGCCGCGGCCTTGTGCGTCGAGCGTGCAGGCCACGGAGTGACGCTTGTGATAGTCTATTCCGCTGTAGTACATGAGCGTAGCAGTGCACGGGGAGTCTACACCCGTTCCAGCTCACCGGCCATGTTACCTGACCCCGTTGGATCGGCTTGCCGCCGCCTCGGGCGGGGTCAATAGCAATTCCCGCAGCCTGACCCCTGCCCCGCAGCCTAGCTTGTTCTGAACCCCAAGAACGGCCGTTTGTTCCCGCCGCCGGCCACTTGTCGTGCAGCCGGCTGCGGGACGATTACCAGACCGGGGAAAACTTGGAGCGACCATCCCCCATGTGGACCGCCGTACCGGTCTTGAGCATCCGGAAATGCTTGTAGGAAATGGTCGAGATGCCCCCAACCCCGTGGGGTAGCTTGCCATTCCAGGATTTGCCTGGATGCCCCCCGAGACCTTCGGCGTAAATGGGCTGTCCCTCCGCAATGTCGACCAGCACCATGCCATAACGCTGCAAGGCGACGCAGACAATTCGCTCTTCTGGAGTCAGCGAAAATCGTGAGAGGTCCAGGTTGGGATCGAGTTGGATCAACGTGCCTTCGGGAATCCCGCCCTCAGTGAAGCCATCGGTCCACGCCGCGGGAAACACAAATTCCTTGTAGGCGCAGAATCGGGAAGCCGCGGCGATCTTGTGGCGGATTTCACCCGCCAGGACCTCGTCGTACATAATCAGGCCCGCCACCGCGGGAACGCCAGCCGCGCGGCTGGGACCATGAAAATGCACGCTCTCACCATCGTGCACGCCAATCTCGGCCGTCGAAAACACGCCCGGGCCATCCGCGGCGTAGACCATGCCTGTGGCCGATTTCCACGTACCATCGGCATTGCGGGACAAAGCCCACATGTCCCAAACCAGTTTCCGCTGCCAATCAACCACCGCGAGATGCGAATCCATCTGCGGGTCAGGCGTGGCGGTTCGGGGCAGGGGCACGAGAGCGAAGCCTTTGCCGTGACCAAAAAACCCCCGGTCCGTGTGCCAGTGAATTTGCTCTTTGGGTGTGAGCGCAAGCAGTCCGACCTTCACCAGCGGGGTCGTGCGATCCACCTCATAAACCGGGATCGTCCATTGCTGGCTATTGATGATAAAATTCAGTCCGGTCGGCTCAGTCTCAAGCAGCTTGATCCACTGTTCCGTGCGCGCGTCGACCTCGGCATTGGCCGGGATCGGTTGGTTCCAGAAGCTGTCATCGGAAAAGAACCGGTGGACGAACTTGACCGGAAATGGCTCGGCCGGTGCGGGCGCCGATGCCGCCCCAACGGCGCAGGTCAGCAGCGCGATGAAACCGGCGTGAATAATCGTGGCCGAGGTCTTCATGGTTGTATTCCTTTTTTCGTTGTTTCCTCGGGCGATCAGCATCCGCCAAATCTCCGCGCGACTCGGAAGAGTCGGATGACTAGGGCAGGTCTTCAAAATCACATAAGCCGGAGGAAGACATAGCCGCAACCATGCAGATGACCTTTGAAATGGGAGCAGACTCGGCGCCACGGAAAGGTGGAGCCCGCACTCCGTGCGGGCTGGCCGACGTCCGCAGGGAAAAACCCGCACGGAGTGCGGGTTCCACCACGGCCGACTGAATCGTCCCGGCTTAGGCGAGGGAGACGAAAGCGGCAAGGCGGACTGCCACGATCGGCCGATAGAGGTCTGACTTGCGATTGGCCACGAAGTGGGCGGACAGCAACAGCATCAACCGCGGCGAACGAGGGCGATGTCGCGGGTGGCGTCCGCGAGGTCGGCGAAGACGCGGGGGAAGGGCGCGCCGTCCCCGTGCACGGCGAAGGCATCGTAGGGCGTCTGCGGGATCGGCGGGCAGGAGATGACCTCCTGCTTGCCCTCGCGCGAGGCGACGATGACTGGGCTGCCGTTGCGCCATTCCTTAGCCCAATCCCTGCAATCGGGTTGGATTTCCCGAGCCGGTTCAATAAGTCCCCAACTGAACCCGGAGGACTTGCGGAGCCGACCCAAAGTTCAGTCCCCAGTCGGTCTGATCGCCGTTCCAGATTCGTACGGGACGAAAGACACCGCCTTCATAGCTGCCTTCCTCCACCCTCAGGAAGTCCCGCTGGGCGCCGGAAGCTGCATCTGCGTCCTTGAAGTCCACGCGGCACAGATATGCCGTAATCAGAAACTCGTTCTCGCCCAACTGCGCAATCAGCACGCGTCCCACCGGTTCAGGGTTGCCCTTTGGATTCCTACCATAGCCGAAGGTCAGCGGGCCAAAGGTTAGGACCGCCTGCCACCGTCCCAACGAGAGCATTTGCTGGTACTGGTCCTTCTCCTCCACTGCCGCATGCAGCCGCCCCTCGAAACTCAACTGCGCAAGCTCGCGCATCATCGGGCCGAGCACCCGGTAATTGATTGCGAGGATATCCGATGCCGCATCGAATGCCGGCATCGCGCCCGGCGCATTGGCACCTCGGGGCGCGCTGTCGACCCCGAAGGGCGACCAGCCGATTGCGCCGCGAGCGAGCGCCGAATAGCAATAGCGGGATATGGTCGGAGCTCCGGCCGTCTCCGGCACAAAGAGCGCGTTGTCCGGCCTGTTATAGAGATCCAGCACTTTCAGGTAGTGCGCGCTGTCGTCCATATAGATGTCGGGGGCCAGCACATCCACTGCCGGCGCGGCGGCCTTCCATATATCGAGCACGTTGTCCGTCGGCCCGCCGCTCTCATAGGAGCTGGCCGCCGGCTGAGTGAGTGGGTCGCGCAACGCGGCGTTGCAGTAAAGCGGCAGCGGATACTCCGCCTTGCCCGCGGCGGCCACCTGCCCGATGAAGCGCGCCACCGACCAAGCGTGGAAAAACTCATCGGCATCTCTCCCAAAAACCGCCGTCCAGTCGCCTCCTGCGCGGCCCTCCTTGCCGAGCGCCTTGAGCAATTCCATCGGGACGGGAACAGTGAAAAGTTTCTGCGCGGCGGGAGAATAGTCGCGGACCGAGTTCCAAGCGCCGGGCTCGTTTTCGACCTGCACCATGATCACGGTGTGCTGGGGGTCGGCCTCCTTGAGGTGGCGCATGAGTGCGCTGAAGGCCCGCATGTCGCCCTCGAGCAGGGCCGGTGCGTGGGGCGACGGCGAGTCGACGCGACGACCGTCCTTGCCGATGATTCGCGGACAGAGCTCAGGCTGCCGCTTCATCCACATCGGCAGATAGTGCGAACTGCCGTTTTTCCAGGTGGCAAACCAGAGGAGCACGAGCCGCACCTTGTGCTCGCGGGCGCCCATGAGAAGTTGATCCACCATTGAGTAGTCAAACTTGCCCTGCTCCGGCTCGAATTGCTCCCAATAGACCGGGACTTCGAGGGTGTTGGCCTGGGCCGCCTCGATGGCAGCCCAGACTTTTGGCATCGTTGCCGGCCAGGCGCTGGAATTATGACTCTGCGCGCCAAGCATCAGGAAAGGCGCGCCGTCCACGATCAGCGCGTGGCGTCCGTCTTTCCGCACGAGGTGCGGGAGCGCGGACTCATTGTCCTGGGCGGATAGGCCGCCGGTCAATACAACCGATGCGATGAACGCGATGCCGTTTAGGGCGGAACGGAAAGGTCTCTTCATGGTAACCGACCGATTAGAAGCAGCCAGATCGGGAAGGCCATACGAAATAATGCACAGCTGTCCCACAGGAATTGGGGAAAAGCGGTTGGAACTGGCTGGGTTCGCCGGTCGCGGTAGCGATCGGAAGGAGCCAAAGGGGTCACGTTGCGGATATTGATGTCAGGCGTTTCCAGGTGGGATCGTCGGCCTGGCGGTGGCGCCGGAAGAGGGTCAAATTCCGGCTGAGCGCGGCCGGGGCACCGAGGTGCAGTCGCTGGCTGAGCCAGCCGTTGGAGGCCTGCGTGCCGGCCTTGAGCCAGGCGGCGAGTTTCCAATCCGCCGATTTCTTGTCGCGGGCCGCTTCCAGGACCGTGCGTGGCAACGCCTGGAGGGCGGGCCGCTGCGCCTGCCGATTCAAGATGGGGTCCGCACGGCGGCGGACCCTCCAATTCCCAGATATCTCCGTCCAACCGGCCCGGCCGGCGCCGGGCCCTCCAGTGTCCGGATCTTCCGGCGGTGCGCCAGCCGGCATCTCGTTCTTGCTCCGGCGTGTTTCCTCTGGTTGAACGTGCCGGTTCATTCCTTCTTTCTGTCCGTCAGCAACGCTTTGCCCCCATGTCCAAACCCGACCTCCTCCGCAAATACTCCTCCATCGTGCACGACGGCGCCGATCGCGCCCCCAACCGCTCCATGCTGCGCGCCGTCGGCTTCCAGGATGCGGACTTCCGGAAAACCATCGTCGGCGTCGCCTCGACCTGGAGCATGCTCACGCCCTGCAACATGCACATCGACGCCCTGGCCCGGGAGGCCGGCGCCGGCGCGGATGCGGCTGGCGGCAAATCGATCATCTTCGGCACCATCACCGTGGCCGACGGCATCAGCATGGGCACGCTGGGCATGCGCTACTCGCTCGTGTCGCGCGAGGTCATCGCCGACTCGATCGAGACCGTCTGCGGCGCCGAGGGCTTCGACGCCTTGGTTGGAATCGGCGGCTGCGACAAGAACATGCCGGGCTGCGTCATGGCCATGGCGCGCCTGAATCGTCCCGCCGTCTTCGTCTACGGCGGCACGATCCTCCCCGGCATCCATCCCGAATCCGGCAAGGACTGCGACATCGTCTCGGTGTTCGAAGCCGTGGGCCAGTATGCGGCCGGCAAGCTGGACGAGAAGGGCCTGCGCACCATCGAGGCGTGCTCGATTCCCGGCCCCGGTTCCTGCGGCGGCATGTACACCGCCAACACGATGGCCTCCGCCATCGAGGCGTTGGGCATGAGCCTGCCCAACAGCGCCTCCCAACTCGCCATCAGCGAGGAAAAGAAGCTCGACTGCCGGCGCGCCGGCGCAGCCGCCGTCGCCCTCGCCCAAGCGGGAATTCGTCCGCGCGACATCATCACGAAGAAAGCGTTCGAGAACGCCATCACGGTGGTCATCGCCATCGGCGGCTCGACTAATGCCGTGTTGCACCTGCTCGCCATCGCGCACACCGCGGGCGTCAAGCTGACCATCGACGACTTCACCCGCATCGGGAAACGCGCGCCGGTGCTCGCCGATCTTAAACCGTCGGGCAAATACGGCATGGCCCACTTGTCGCGGATCGGCGGCCTCATGCCGCTCATGAAGATGCTGCTCGACGCCGGCTTGCTCCACGGCGACTGCCTGACCGTGACCGGCAAAACCGTCGCCGAGAATCTGCGCGACGTGAAGCCCTACCCCGCCGACCAGGACGTCGTCCGCCCGCTATCCCATCCGATCAAGGCCGACAGCCACCTCCGCATCCTCTACGGAAATCTCGCGCCTGAAGGCGCCGTGGCCAAGATCACCGGCAAGGAGGGCCTGCGCTTCTCCGGCAAGGCGATCGTGTTCGAATCCGAGGAGAACGCGCTCAAGGCCATCCTCGACGGTCGCGTCAAGGCCGGCCATGTCATTGTCATTCGCAACGAGGGCCCGGTCGGCGGCCCCGGCATGCGCGAAATGCTCGCGCCGACCAGCGCCGTCATGGGCAAGGGCCTGGGCAAGGCCGTGGCGCTTATCACCGACGGCCGCTTCTCCGGCGGCAGCCATGGCTTCGTCGTCGGCCATATCACGCCCGAGGCGGCGACCGGCGGTCCCATCGCGGTGATCAAGAACGGTGATTCGATCACCCTCGATGCTGAAAAGAGCGTGATCACCCTCGACCTGCCGCCCAAGGAGCTGAAGGCGCGGCTCAAAGCCTGGAAGCCGAAGCCGCCCCGAGAAACGCGCGGCGTGCTGGCCAAGTACGCGAAGCTAGTCACCAGCGCCTCCGAGGGCGCCGTGACGGACAAGTACCTCTGATTCGATGTAGCGAGTAGTGGGTAGCCAGTAGCGGGCGTTTTTTCTCTCGCCCAGCTCTCAGGCGAGCGCCTTTCGTGGCGCTTTGTTGTGATGTGCGCTATTAATGCGCCACTTTAGTCATTTTGTGGCAAGTGCATAATGTGCCACTAAGGATCTTTTGAGTTGATATTTAGCGTTTATGTGCCACTAATGTCGCTTAATGAAGATCAAAAATGAAACTACCGACGACCGCATACTCATCGAACTGGGCGAGCGGCTGGCTCGGCTGCGCTTGGATCGCAACCTGAAGCAGGCTGAGCTAGCCGGACAAGCCGGGGTCTCGACACGGACCGTGCTGCGCTTGGAGTCGGGAGCGGTGGCGACACAGTTGTCGGGCTTTATCCGGGTCTGCCGTACGTTGAATCTGCTCGACCGCCTCGACTTGCTCATTCCGGAGCCTGCGCCCAGCCCGATTGCCCAACTGAAATTGCGCGGTAAAACGCGCCGCCGGGCATCCGGGCCGAGAGTGGCTGACCGTGTGGCCGAACGATGGACGTGGGGTGACAAGCCATGACGACCCTCGCGGGCGCCGCGCTCCATCGCGACAGCACGCCAGAAAAGATCAGGGTGATCGATCCGAAGCTGAACG
>JBGOXZ010000091.1:0-8893 GCA_041479395.1 Opitutaceae bacterium | reverse complement strand
GCCCTCGCCCTCTACTTCGCCGACTCCGCCTCCTGGTCGCTGTGGATTGGCGATGAACAGGTGCCCGCGTTCAATCCCAACGGCCTCAAATTGCACGCCCGCAAACTGGAGTTCATCGCCGCCGCGCGCAGCCGCGCGGCCGCGGCCGAGGTCGACGCCCAGAAAGCGCATGGTCCCGACCGGCCGCTGACCGACGGCCAGAAGCTCAAGCTGCTCACCGACGAGATCCTCGACGGCCTCATCGCCCTCTTCGAGCCGAAGAGCGTCGCGCCGCCGCGCTAATGCCGCCGGCGATTCAGATGGGCCAGGAGGAGCGTGAAGAAGAAGAGCACGAGATTCTGGAGCGGCAGCTGGAGGGGCGTGGGGAGCGCGTAGATGATCGCCACCGCCGGCACCCATACGCCGAGGTTGGCAAGGAGGGTCGGCAGCACGCTGCGCCCGTACCAGCCGCGCGCGCGGAAGTCCGCCCAGACGGCCCGGAGATTGAAATTCATCGCGTTCCACTTGTATACGAGCACGGTCAGCGGCACTGCGAACGCCGGGCAGTAGACGAATTGATCCAGGCATGCCTTGGCCGCGATGGTCGCGGCGTCGTGCCCCTCGCCCACCACATGCGCCAGGATCCGGTACCAGATTTCGATCTCCAGCCCCTTGTAGCCCCAGAACGCCGTCAGCAGCAGCACCTGCCGCCAGCCGTACTGGCTGCGGGAGGCCCGGTTCGTCCGCAGGTAAAAGAACGGCAGCACGCCGCCAAAAAGACCGGTGGACATGATGCCGAACGCCAGACCCGCCCGGGCCCGGAAGGCCATGAGCTGTTCAAAGGCCGCGCGGGTCGGGGCGTGATGGTAATACGCGAGCACGACGGCCAAGGCGACCACCTGCAGCACGAGGCCCGGCACCAGATTGGCGCGCGCGCCGCGCAGGCCAGCCTGCCAGGGCGGTTCCCGAAGAGTGACGACAGCGGACATGAAACCGGCCACTTTCCCACGGCGCCCCGCGTCGCGCCAGCGCGAAATGTCGCAGCGCGGCGAGCGTTCACGCCTCGCCGAGGTTCCGGCGCAAGATGGCCTGCAACGCCGCCGGGTCGCGGATCACAATCGTCTTGGCTGTCACCGCGATGATCCCGTGATCGCGCAGCGCGCGCAGCGTGCGCGAAAGGGTTTCGCTGCCGGTGCCTAGCTCGGCGGCGAGCTCGCGCTTCGTGCCGGGCAGCTGGAGGGGACCGGCCTGGCCGCGGCTCTGCTTGAGCAGCCAGTTGACCAGCCGCGTCTCGACATCCTTCAGCGTGAGGTCGTCGAGCAGGCCCACGAGCACGCGCAGATGCTGGCTCATCGAGCCAAGCATGCGCAGCGCCAGATCCGGCCGGCGCCCGATCAGCGCCAGGACCGGCCCCTTCGGGATGAGCAGCACCGTGCTGGCTTCAACCGCACGGGCATCGGCCGGGTAGCCCGTGGGCGCGGCCAGGGCGGCTTCGGCGAACGACTCGCCCATGCGGAAGACGTGGATGACCTGCTCCTTGCCGGCGGGGCTCACGCGGTGGACGTTGATCGCGCCGCGCTGCATCACGTAGAAACCCTCCGAGGGAGCGCCCTGGCGAAAGAGATACTCGCCGCGTTCCAAGTTGCGCAGCACCGCGAACGCCGCGATCGCCTCGAGATCCTCCGCCGACAGACCGCTGAAGAGCTGGCAGCAGCGCAGCGTACTGGTCAACGCGGCGATCTTCAGCTCGGCGGGGCGCGGAGTCATTCCGCCATACAAAGACGGCTCACCCGCCAGTGTCGCGCCAGAAATACACCGTCCACGCGCCGTCCGTCCGGCGTTCGACGCGGCTGAGAAAGCCCTCGCTCTTGAGTTTCTCGATGAGCGGCGCCGGCAGGAACGGCGCAACCAGTGAGAGCCCCGCCCCGCCCGGCAGGAGATCGATCCGCCGGCGGATCTCGGCGTAGGGTTCGATGCCCTGCGCCAGCAAGGGACGCACGTCGAGCGCCTTGAACTGCACTCTGCCCCGCTGCCCGCCGCGAGGCGTATCACCCGGTGATTGGGAGGCTGGCGGATCCATGGCCGAGGGCGCAGCAGGCGTGCCTTTGACAGTTTTGCCAGGGACACGGTGCGAAATCTTCCGGCGGTGGACGGCGTTCAGTTTGAGGGAGTTCATGGCTGGAGAATGCCATTGCGAGGAGCTCTGCTGGCCAGCAGAGCGACGAAGCAATCGATCCTGCTTCGGACTGGATCGCCACGGCGTTCTGCTGCCCAGCAGAATGCTGGCCAGCAGAACCGGGCTCGCGATGACAAGAGGGTTATGATTTTGCCGCGACCTTCGTCTCGCGGATGGTGGTGAGCAGCATGGAAAACGCCTCGGTGGCGAGCACGGCATGCGCCAGGCCGGGGGGCATGTGCAGCAGGTCGCCCGCCCGCAGCGGCGTTTTCTTCCCGGCCAGCGTGAATTCGCAGCCTCCGCTGAGAATCTGGACGAGCGCCCGCGCCGGTGTGGCGTGCTCGGTGAGCTGCTGGCCAGCGGCAAAGGCGAACAGCGTGACGCGTACGCCCGCTTGGTCGTGCAGCGCGCGGCTGACAATGCCGCTTTCCGAGAACTGCGTGGCCTCGGCGAGGTGCAGGACCCCGGCCTGGGTGGGATCGAAAAGTGTGGATTTGGACATGGGAGGCAGGGGCGCGGGCGCCATCTTATCAGTCGTGGTCCTCCTCGGAATGTACCGCCGCACCTTGGACATCCGCGAACAGACGCTCGTAGTAGTGAATGAAGCCAACGTAGGCCTCCACGTATTCGCGGCCGGCCTCGACGCTGTCATTCATGTGCCGTTTCGCTTCGATCACCTTGTGGAACCGGTCGCCGATTCCATCCGAGATGTGGTGATTGATTTCCTTGATCAAATGCTCGTCGTTGCCGGCATCCAGCGCCTTGTCGGCCGCCTCGATTCCGGGATCGACCGCTTCGCCCGGCTTGAGGCCGGTGTAAGGCGCGCCTTCGCCCTCGCGATGGAGGCGCACCAACGTCTCGAAGAAATACATGTCGGCGAGCTCGGCCGCCTCCTTCGATTGCTTTCTGACTGCGAGGGTCCGAACAAAAGCCGCGCGGACCTCATTTTCCTTGTCCGGCTTCACCCATTTGAGCACCGGCGTTACGTCGCCCTTCGCCAGGGCTTCCCGGGCGGTCTGTACGACCGGCCCGTTGAGGGTGTCGCAATGGGCCATCGCCTCCTTGGGCACGGCCAGCAGCGAGATGATCGCGGCGAGTAGGAAGGTACGGATTATTTTCTTCATGGCTTCTCCATGTTTTAGCTGAGCTGGGAACGGTGAATGAGAAATGGGGACATCCGGCGCATCGGGCGTCGGTCAGCGGGAGGCTACGACGGCGCGGGTTGCCTCGGCGAGCCCGCCTTCCAAGCCGGCGCGCTGGTGAATGATCTCACCTTCGGTGTTGAGGATGGTGATGAGGTTCGAGTGGCTGAACTGGCCGAGGGCGTCCTTCTTGTAGCTCACCCCGAGCACGGCCGCGAGCTCGCGGATTTCGCCCGGCGCGCCGCGAAGCAGTATCCAGTTTTGCGCCCCGAGTTCGTGCAGCTCGCGGTAGCTGTGCAGCGCGGCGACGGTGTCGCGCTCGTCGTCGAAGCTCACGAGGACGAACACCGCCCGGTCGCGTACGGCGCGCGGGAGGGTCTGCCGGATCTGCGCCATGTCGCTCACGATCCGCGGGCAGGCGTAGCCGCACGAGGTGAAGAACATCGCCAGCACGATGGGTCGTCCGCGCAACTCGCCGAGCTTGAACGGCTGTCCGGCGTCGGTCGTCCAAGTCGCGTCGAGCTGGTAGATCGAGCGGTCCGCATAAGCGGCGGCAGTGGCGGTCTGGCCGGCGGCGCAGCAGCAATCGGCGGCGCGCAAGATCGGGCCGGTTGCCAGCATGGCGGCGGCGAGCAGACGGAGGGTGCGGATGGCGTTCATGGCGGAAAGGATTCAGCGGGTTTCGGCGTCGCGGGCGCAGCGGAAGCCGAGATTGGCCACGGTGTAATTTGCGCGAAGACTGCTGCGGTAACCCACGCGCATGAGGGCGGCGTAGTCGGCGGGATCGCGGGCGCCGGACGACGCACCACCGCAAAACAGTCCATTGCCAGCGGCGCCGCGGCTGTCACCGGTCACCATCGCGGTGTTGAAGTCGTCGACCCACTCCCAAACCAGATCGAGCAAATCGCGCACCCCGTAGAAATTCGGCCGGCCGGAGCCGGCGGCCGGAAACACGGCCGGCGTCGGCGCGGCGAACCACTCGAGCGCCTGCGCGTTGAAGCCGGGCTCCGCCTTCGCCTCCGGCCCGTGATAGCCGGCGCTGGCCGCGCGCTCCCATTCCGCCATCGTGGGCAGGCGCTTGCCCGCCCACGCGGCGTAGGCGCGGGCCGCGAACCACGACACGTGCACGACCGGCGCGTCGGCCGGCGCCTGCGGACCGAGTTCGAGGTCATTGGTCCAGTGCGTCAGGTATTGCCCGTCCGCGAAGAGCGACGACACCCGCGAGCGGCGCCATTTCGGGTTGGCCCGCACGAACGCGAGGAACTCGCCGTTGGCCACGGGCCGCTCGTCGAGCCAGAACGCCGCGACCGGAATTTCTGCGAGATCGTTCTTGTCGCGCAGCAGCGGCGTGTAGTCACCGGCGGGAATCAGCGTCATGCCCGGCGGCGGCTCCGCCGCGACGGTGGTCAGGGCGCACGTGAGGGTGAACGTCAGGGTGCTCAGCACTACCCGGCCTCCCCACCGGAATTTCCGGTGGTTGCCTCGGCCTGCTGCCTGATCTGGAACTTCCACTTTCATTGGCACGCTCACCAGGCACTCATTGCGACACGCTGGCGGCCTTCACGCGGCGCACGTCGTCGACCCTGTAGGGTTCGCCGGCGTTGCCCCAGCTGTTGGTGACGTAGGTCAGCACGTCGGCGATCTGCTGGTCGGAGAGGACCTGCGCCGGCATGAGGTTGTTGAAGGCCTGGCCGTTGACGATCACGGGGCCGGTCAGGCCCTTGGTGATGATGCGGATCGGACGCTCGCGGTCCGCCTTGAGGAAATCGGAGCCGGCGAGCGGCGGGAAAATATTGAGCAGGCCCTTGCCGTCGGGCTGGTGGCAGGCGAAGCAGGTCTGCATGAACACGCGCTGGCCGCGCTCGATCTGCGCCTCCTTCGTCAGACCGGCGATTCTCGGGTTGGTCTTGATCTCCTCCGCGATCTGGGCCTGCAGCGACGCCTCGCGCTTCTGCGATGCGGAGCCGGCGGCGGCCGCCTGGCCGAGGTAGACGGCGTCGATTTCCTTGCCGGAATAGATCAGGCGGTTTTCGGGACCGCTGACCTTCAGCATGCCCAGCGCGCCCTTGTTGAAGGCGCGGAAGATGGAATGGTCGACCAACACGTAGGTGCCGGGCACCTCGGTCTTGAACTCCACCACGGCCGAGCCGCCCGCCGGGATCAGCGTGGTCTGGACATTGTGCTGCGCGACCGCCAGCCCGCCTTCCTGATAGACCGTGTCGAAGATCTCGCCGATCACGTGGAAGGACGAAACCAGATTCGGCCCGCCGTTGCCGACAAAGAGGCGCACGGTGTCGCCGACCCTGGCGGTGAGCGCGTTGTCGCCGACCAGCGCGCCGACAGCGCCATTGAAAACGACGTAGGGCGGATGCTCATCGATCGCCTTTTCCTGGTCGAACGGCTGCAGGCCCTCCTCGCCGTAGCGACCGGCGGTGTAGACTTCGCCCTGCATCACATAATACTCGTGATCCACCTTCGGCAGACCCGCCGCCGGCTCGACGAGGATGAGACCGTACATGCCGTTGGCGATATGCATCCCGACGGGCGCGGTGGCGCAATGGTAGATAAAGACGCCGGGATTGAGCGCTTGGAAGGTAAACTGCGAACTGTGGCCGGGCGCGGTGAAGGACGAAGCCGCGCCGCCGCCGGGGCCGGTCACGGCGTGGAGGTCGATGTTGTGCGGCATCTTCGAGGTCGGATTGTTTTCGAGATGAAATTCGACCACGTCGCCTTCGCGCACGCGGATGAAACGGCCCGGGACATCGCCGCCGAATGTCCAGAAGAGATACTCGACGCCGTCGGCGAGGCGCTTGACGACCTCGCGCACCTCGAGGTGCACGACGACCTTGGCCGCGTACTTGCGGGTGATGGGCGGCGGCACGTGCGGCGGCGCCGTGAGCACGGCCTGTTCGACCGGCAGGCCCAGATCGGGCGCCGGACCACGCGCGGCGTTGGGATTGGTCGCGGCCGGGGCTGCCTCGGCCTGCGGGGCCGCCGCGGGTCCGGCCACTGCGACCGGAACCGTATCCGCATTCTCAGCGGCAACGATGGCGGCAGTCACCGTGCCGGCGCCGACGAGCAGCGCACGCACGGGCGCATAGCCCAGCACGCCGGCGGCGATCACCAGCAGGCTGTTTGCGACGAGGTAGACGAAACGGGGATTCTTGGCGATCTTCATGGGAAGTGCGGACGTGGCTCTCAGTTGACCGCGCCAGTCTAGCCGGCCGGCAACCCGGGCGCCTTGACATGGATCAAACCGTCCGGGGTATCAGCGAATCCAACTAAGTCCCAAAACGATCACTAATATCCCGCCCAAAACGGATTCAGCGATCCCCAGCCGGGTGGCCGGGAGCCGGGGGCGCGCCGGCCCCAGCAACAGCCCCGCGCGCGCCAGCAGCAGGACCATGACCACCGTCGCCGTCCAAGGCACCAGACCGGCGTGGGCCAGCAGCACGGCTGCGAGCACCGCCGCGGCGGAGGCGGTCAGGGCCGGCGCGATCGAAACCGGTTGTCCCTTGTTGCGGCGCAGGTAGGCGCGGATGGTCATGACGGCTGGCACGGAACGGCCAGCCATGGCCACGGCAACGGCCAGCGCCGCGTCCATCGGCCAGCCGGCCAGCGAGGCGAGTGCCGCGGGTATGGCTGCAAACGCAACCGATCCGGCAAACTCGGCGGCGGCCGCGCGCGACTCACCGCGTGAATCGAACCACACGAATGCCGCGCCCGGCGGCACGGCGAGCAGCAGCGGCCAGAGGCGCGCCGGAGCGGCCAAAATCGCCGCCAACATCAGTCCCACAATCGCCATCACCGCGAGGATGACCACGCAGAGAATTGCCCGTGGTCGCCGCGGATCAGCGCCGCCCCCCAGCCACAGTTTCAACGGACGCCGCAGAAAAAACCCAGCCAGCACGGCGCCGCTCAACGCCGCGCCAGCCGCGGAGGGTGCGGCGATGAGTCCCAGCACCAGCGGTTCCAGCGCCAGCGACCAGCTGCCGTGCTCCTTCGGAAGGACCAGGCGGATCGCCTCGCGCCAGCGCGGTGTCTCCGGGGGAGAAGTCATGGCATGGCAGGCTCCACACAGGAATGTTCTCTCACGCGACGATCGCAACGGACGCAGAGGGAATATCTCGTCCAGCGAAGTTTTCTTCGTCCCCTTTGCGTCCTTCGCGTGAGGCGATGGCCCGTCTCAGCACGCGTCCTCTTGCCGCCAGATGCAGGTTTCCCAATGCCCCGGCGCCAGCTGGCGGCCGGAGCGGCTCCAGCCGTCGACATCGATGATTTCATGAAGCACCACCGGTTCGCGCCAGGTGTGCACCACCAGGGTCGCTTGTGGCGGCAGCAAGGCGAGCGCTTCCAAGGCGCACTGCATCGGCGCGGGTGGCATGAGGCCACGGACATCGAGAAAAACTCTCTGGCGAACGGATGATGGAGGATTGGCTGCGGTGATCATGTTTGGACCGGATGTTTGTTCCGGGACGCCACTCTACCCGCCCCCGCTCCCGCCGTCCTTGATCCAGATCAAACATCCCGCCCGCGAGCCGATCTAAATCGGGACGATTCAGTCGGCGGTGGTGGAACCCGCACTCCGTGCGGGTTTCCTCCAGCGTACCCCCGGCCAGCCCGCACGGAGTGCGGGCTCCACCGGAATGTACGGGTAGGGCCCGACCTTGGTCGGTGCCCCTTTCCCCGCAAGACGGCGCGGACACCCGCCTCCGCCGAGGCTTCGGCGGGCAGGCAAGGTCCGGCCCTACGTTCGATTGCATGATTCCGGCTGAAACCTGACGGCCTGATCCCTTCCGACCTCTTTGGCTTCCTACCTGACCCCTCCCGAGCCGTCAAAAGCCCTTGCGCCGAAACGCCGTTCGCAATCGATTCGACGCCCGCCACGAATCCGCCTATCCATCAGTTCCTCATGAGGGAATCCTGCCCCCGCTGCCAACCCCGCCCGACACTCCTTTTCCGGAGGCTGATCCGGGGACTGTCGGGTGTAGCCACCATCATGCTTGGGTCTTTTGTTCTGCCGATGAACGCACAGCCATCCCCCGGTGCCGACGCGAATACTTCTCCCTTCGACCTTCGCCGGTTCGGCGTCACCGGCACCGACGTGAGGCGCGACACCGAAGCGACGCAGCGGACCATCGACGCCTGCGCCGCCGCCGGCGGTGGTCGCGTCGTCGTGCCCGCCGGGGCGACGATCACGGTGGGATCCATCCGGTTGCGCAGTCACGTGGAGCTCTATCTCGAGCGCGGCGCCGTGTTGAAGGGCAGCCCGCACCATCAGGACTACGCGGCCACCATCCCCTACCCGGTGCAGCTCGATCCTTCCGTACCGGACATCCCCATCGGCGTGATGATCTTCGCCGATGACGCCGAGGATGTCGCCCTCACGGGCCCGGGCGTGATCGACGGAAATGGCCGCGCCTACGTCCTGGAGGATACGCCGTACATTTACCGGTGCCCGCAGAAACGCCCCTACACGATCGTCTTTCGCAACTGCCGCCATGTGACGATGCGCGATGTCACGGTGCGCGAAGCCGCATTCTGGACCATCCGCCTCTTTGGCAGCCAGGATGTCCTCATCGATGGCATTCGCATC
>JBGOXZ010000090.1:0-8899 GCA_041479395.1 Opitutaceae bacterium | reverse complement strand
TAGAGGCAGAGATGGTTGGCGAGCAGCGCAAACCCGGCAATCACCAGCAGGAATTGCAGGTACCGGGGATGGCGCACGCACGCGTGAAGCCCTTCGGTCACCAGCCGTTGCGGATAGCGATCCGGCGCCAGCTCCGGGAATCCCAGCAACTGTTGGTTGCTGAAATGACGGTGCAAACTCATGCGCAGCCGGACCGCCACCGCCAGACACATCGCGCCCAGTGCCAGCAACGGCCAATTGGTGCCAAAATCGACCGCCAGCAGCGCCCGGCGCAGCAGGAACAATCCCCCGACCCCCGACCACACCACCGCGGTCACAATCAGGTAGGTCCAACCGGCCCCGACCTTGCGCCAGAATCCGATGAAGCGATGGATGAGGACCCACATCAAGATCATCGGGGGAAGCATGATCGTGAAGATCAGCGCGACGTAATGGCGAAACGCGTTCATGGCGGTGCCTTGGCTGTGCGCCGATGGCTCAGACCCGGCCAGCCCACCGGGTCAGCGCCTGACCGGTCAGCGAACGCGGCTCCTTGTCAACGCCGGCGCGCGGACCAGCATAGACCAGTTCGCCGCCATCATCGCCGCCGCCGGGACCGAGGTCGATGATCCAGTCGGCCAAGTGGACCACGTCGAGATTGTGCTCGATGACGACGACGGTGTTGCCGGCATCGCGCAACTTGAAGAGCAGGTCCATCAGTCGCTGGATGTCGGTCCAGTGCAAGCCGGTCGTCGGCTCGTCGAGGAGATAAAGCGTCTGCCCCTGCTGGCGCTTGCTCAATTCCAGCGAAAGCTTGAGCCGCTGCGCCTCGCCACCGGAGAGCGTCACGGCTGACTGGCCGAGCTGAAGATAGCCGAGACCGACGGCGTCGAGTGTCTCCAGCTTTTCCATGATCCGCGGAATGTTCCGGAACAACTCCATGGCCTCGCGCACGGTGAGACCGAGCACGTCCGCGATGTTCCGGCCATGGAAACGGACCTCGAGCGTCTCGCGGTTGAAGCGGCGCCCGCCGCAGCTCGGGCATTCCGTGTAGGCGTCGGCCAGGAATTGCATGTCGAGGCGGATCTGCCCATCGCCCTGGCAGCGTTCGCAGCGCCCGCCGCGCACGTTGAAACTGAAGCGGCTGGCCTTGTAACCCCGCACCTTGGCGAGCGGGCACTTCGCAAACAGGTCGCGCAGCAGGTCGAGCAGCTTGGTGTAGGTGGCGGGATTGGAGCGCGGACTGCGGCCGATGGGCTCCTGGTCGACCTGCACGGTTTTCTCGAAGTTCTCCAGGCCCTCCAGACCGCGATGGCGCCCGGGCAGGGTCTTCGCCCCGGTGAGCTTCCGGGCCGCGGCGGCGGCCAGGATGTCGTTCACCAGCGTACTCTTGCCCGAGCCCGAGACGCCGGTCACGCACGTGAGCAGACCGGAGGGAAACGCAACATCCAGATCCTTGAGGTTGTGCTCCCGCGCCCCGCGCACCGTCAGCCAGCGGCCGTCGGGCACGCGGGTTCGCGCCTCCTTGGTCACCCGCAGCTTCCGGGCGAGGTAGGGCCCGGTGCGGGACGCCGCGGCCGGTTGCTGCGCGCAGGCGGCGGGCGTGCCTTGGAAGAGCAGCTCGCCGCCCTCCGTGCCGGCGCCCGGGCCCAGCTCCACCAGCTCGTCGGCGGCGCGCATCGTTTCCTCGTCGTGCTCGACGACGATCACCGTGTTGCCGCGGTCGCGCAATTCGCAGAGGGTGTCAATCAGCTTCCGGTTGTCGTGCGCATGCAGTCCGATGCTCGGCTCGTCGAGCACGTAGATGACGCCGATCAGGCCCATGCCGAGCTGCGTGGCGAGCCGGACGCGCTGCGCTTCGCCGCTGCTCAGCGTGGCGTACTCGCGATCGAGCGTCAGGTAGCCCAGCCCCGTCTCCAGCAGGAAGTGCAGGCGCTGTTCGATGCCGGCCACCACCTCGCGCACCGCCTCGTTGCCGGCCAGCCGCGCCTTGAGTTCCAGCGCGAACGCGTGCGCGGCGCCGACGTTCATCGCCATGAACTCGGGGAACGAAAGGTTGCGCGGGCCCTCGGACGATTCGTGCGCCGGTGCCGCTTGGGTCGGGCCGGCGGCACGCGCCGCCAGTCTCACCGCCTCCGCCCGTGGATTGAGCCGGGTGCCGCGACAGGCCGGACACTCCGCGCTCACCTGGAAGGTGGTCAGCCGCGCGCGAAACCCATCGCTGCGCGTCTCGCGCCAGCTCCGGTCCAGCAGGGCGAGCACCCCGGCAAACGGCATGAGCTTCGGGTGCTTCATGCGTCGCAGCCGGAAGCTGAACAGCCGCTCCCCCGCCCCGTGCAACAAGGTGTGCCGCACGTCTTCCGGCAATTCCCGCCAGGGTTTCTCCGGATCGAAGGGCAGCTGCTCGGCGAGCTGCTTGAGCATGGCGTTGTTTTTGATGATGAGATTCTTCCCGCCGATCCGCCACGGCTTGAGCGCTCCGCCGCGCACGGATCTTTCGGGATCGGGCACCACCAGCTCGGCGCTAAACGTCATCTTGCGGCCGAGTCCGCCGCACGCCGGGCAGGCGCCTTCCTGGTGGTTGAAGGAGAAATGCCGCGGCGTGAGGCGGTCGTACACCTCCCCGCACACCGCGCAACTGAGGCTTTGGCTGAGGTTGATTTCATGCCACGTCGCCTCAGGTGATTTTTGCGCCAAGACGATGGCGCGATCCTCTCCCTCCCGGAAGGCCAGTTCGAGCGAGTCGGCCAGCCGGCTGCGCTGGTCGGGAGCGGCGACGAGCCGATCGATGACCAGATCCACCACGAGTTCTTTTGCGCCCGCCGGCAGGAGACGGGGGTCATCCAGCGATTTGATCTCGCCGTCGACCCGCACGCGCTGGAAGCCACGCTGCCGCAGCCCGGAAATCTCATCGCGCAGCACCGCGGGTTTGGCGCGCATCCACGGCGCCAGCAGCACGACGCGTTCGCCCGGTGCCTCCCGCAGGACGCGCGCCACGCAGTCGTCCAGCGAACGCGGCTCGATACGGCCGCCATCCTTGGGACAAAACTGTTCTCCCTGCAGCGCCCACAACAGGCGCGCATAGTCGGCGATTTCAGTGACCGTCGCCACGGTGGTGCGCGGCGAACCGCCACCGGTGCGCTGTTCAATGGCCAGCACCGGCGACAAGCCATGGATGAAGTCGACGTCAGGCCGCTTGAGCTGTTCCAGGACCTGTCGCGCCTCGGTGGACAGGCTCTCCATGTATTTGCGGTGCCCCTCGGCATAAAGCGTGTCGAAGACCAGCGACGACTTGCCGGAACCGCTCGGGCCGGTGATGACCACGAGCTTCCCCCGCGGTAGGCGCAGCTCGAGGTTCTTCAGGTTGTGCTCGCGGGCGCCCTTGATGTGGATGTGCGTCGCCGCCTCCATTGCGTCATCACGGCACGATTTTGGCCGTCACGTCAAAGCGGGAATGGCACGCCCCGCGGCCGGCCGGGCCCGGCCGGGCCCCGTCTGCGCCTCCGCACCGCTCCCGACATAAAATCCCAACTACGGCACGTCATTAAATCAACTAACACGCCGCCACCGCCGGTTTTAAGTCTTGCCGTCGTAGGGTAAAACCCCTTCATCTCGCGTCGCTCGATTGTGACGTCGGGTTACCCAAACCTCAAACCTCCCTGCGCGGAGGTTTTAGTTGTCTATACACCCAGCTATGAAATCTCCATACGCTCTTTCCGTGTCCGCCGGCCGGCGGTGCGGAGTCGCCCTGACGGTGGCCACGCTCGTGTTTCTTGCGGGTGGTCCGACCGCCCGAGGCTTCATCTTCGCGCTCGGCGAGGTGAACGGCAGTTTCGACACCACCTTCTCGATCGGTATGCTTTACCGTCTGCAGAATCCCGATCCCGCCTTTTATGCCACCAGCACCACCATCAACGGCGCGCGGGGCCAGGCCAGCTCCGCGAACGGCGATGACGGCGACCTGAATTACCCCAAAGGGGTTGATTCGGTCCTCGTGAAGGGCACGCACGACCTCGAACTCAAGTGGCACGACCTCAGCGCCTTTGTGCGCGGCTATTACTTCTACGATTTTCGGAACAAGACGGGAACCCGGCCGTATCTGCCGCTCTCCAAGCTCGCCCAGGAGCGGGTCGGCTCCGACGCCGTGATGCTCGACAATTACATCGCCGGCAAATTCGAGCTCGGCGGGATGCCGCTGACGGTGCGCCTTGGCCGGCAGGTCATCAGCTGGGGGGAAAGCACCTTCATCCCGAACGGCATCAACGTGATCAATCCGATCGACGTCTCGCGCCTGCGCGTGCCCGGCGCCGAACTGCGCGAAGCGCTGCTTCCGGTCTACGCGTGGGACAACTCCATCGCCCTCACCGACAAGCTCTCCCTGGAAGCGGTGTGGCTGCTGGAATTCCGGCGCACCGAGATCGATCCTGACGGCACCTATTTCAGCACCAACGACATTGCCAGCCGCGGTGGCAACAAGGTGATGCTCGGTTTTGGCTCCCTCTCCGACAAGCAGACGCTGGGCGCGATCTCCCGCGGTCCGGATCGAGAACACGGCAATTACGGGCAGTGGGGCCTGGCGATGCGATATCTCGCGACCAACCTCGGCAATACCGAGTTCGGCTTCTATTACCTCAAATACAACAGCCGCCTGCCGGTCATCAACGCGGTCACGCCCTCGACCCCGGTCGCGCCGTTTGTTCCGGGCGCGCTCGCCCAATTGCTGATCGCGAACGGGGCCGCCACCTCCGCCACCGCTCCGACGATCGCGACGCAACTGCTCACCCTTTATGCGACGAATCCCGGTGTGCTCAACGCCCAGCAGCTGGCCCTGATCGCCGGCGCCCAGAAGATCGGGTTCCTCAACGCCGCCGCCACGGGCAGCTACTTCATTGAATACCCGAAAGGCATCGACTTGTTCGGCGTCAGCTTCAATACCAACGTCGGCACCACGGGCGTGGCCCTCCAGGGCGAAATCTCCTACAAGTCGCACGTGCCCCTGCAGGTGGACGATGTCGAGCTGCTTTTTGCCACGCTGTCGTCACTCAATCCCATCTACGGCACGAACAACCAGATCGGCAATTTTTTCAACCAGTTCGGCCTCGAGATTCCCGGCTATCGCAAAGAGGGCGTCTGGCAAGCCCAGGTCACCGCCACCAAGGTGTTCGGCCGGGCGCTCGGCGCCGATCAGCTCACCATGCTGGCTGAAGTCGGCGCCACCATGGTGCCCGGCCTGCCCTCCAAGGCTGTGCTGCGCTTTGACGGCTCCGGGACCTCCACCGCGGGCGACGCGGCGGAGATGACCAACACGGGCAACGGCGCGTTTCCCACCACCCCTCTCGAGGCGTTCCCGGACAAGCTCTCGTGGGGCTACCAGATCGTGGCGCGGCTCGACTACAACAACGTCTTTGCGGGCATCAACCTGTCGCCGTCGCTCGCGTACGCCCAGGACGTTTCCGGCAACACGCCCCTGCCCTTGGGCAACTTTCTCGAAGGCCGCCGGACCCTGACCCTCGGCGCCGATTTCACCTTCCAAAACCAATGGGCGTTTGAAGTCCGCTATGTCAATTTCTCCGGTGGCAAATCCTACAATCTCCTCGCCGACCGCGACTACGTTTCCGCCACCCTGAAATACTCGTTCTAAGTCCGCGCCGGCCGGCCGGGCGCGGCGCACCCGCTTCGCCTCCGCCCGGCTTCCCGGCTGATCTCCACCCATGAACCATCAGTCCCTTTTCCCCATGCGTATTCCAACACTCCTCCTCGGGGCATTGCTCGCCTCCGCCGCCTCCGCCTTGGCCGCTGTCAGCGCCGAGGAGGCTGCGCGTCTCAACAAAGATCTCACCCCGCTCGGCGCCGAGCGGGCCGGCAATGCGGCCGGCACCATCCCGGCCTGGACCGGCGGCATCGCCCAGCCTCCGGCGGGCTACACGCCCGGCATGCATCACCCGGACCCCTACGCGGGCGACCAGCCGCTGTACACTGTCACGGCGGCCAACCATGACCAGTATCGCGACCAGCTCACGGCCGGCAGCATCGCGCTGCTACAGGCCTATTCGGATTACAAGCTGCCGGTCTACCCCACCCACCGGAGCGCGGCCGTGCCGCAATACGCCTATGACGCCACCCTCGCCAACGCCACCCGCGCCCACCTCGTGCATGACGGCAACGGCGTCGAGGGTGCCATCATTGGCGTTCCCTTTCCCATCCCGGCGAACGGCCAGGAGGTCATGTGGAACTTCCTCCTCCGCTTTCGTGGCGTCGCGGCCGTCCGGCACGTTTCCCAGGCCGCCCCCACGCGCAGCGGCATCTACACCCTCGTCAATTTTGAGGAGAAGTTCCTCTTCGACTACCTCGTGCCCGGCATGACCGAGGAGAAGCTCAACAACACGGTGTTCCATTTCAAACAGGAGGTGAAGGCGCCCGCGCGTCTCGCCGGCTACATTCTGCTCGTGCAGGAAACGATGGACCAGGTGAAGGAGCCGCGCCGCGCCTGGACCTACAACACCGGCCAGCGCCGCGTACGCCGGGCGCCCGAGGTCGCCTATGACAACCCCGGCACCGCGTCCGACAACATGCGCACCAGCGACCAGCTCGACATGTTCAACGGCGCCCTCGACCGCTACACGTGGGAGCTCGTTGGAAAGCGCGAAATGCTCGTGCCCTACAACTCCTACAAGCTGCATTCGGACAAGGTGAAGTACACCGACATCCTCAAGCCGCTGCACATCAACCAGGATCTCACCCGGTACGAGCTGCATCGCGTCTGGGTGGTGGACGCCAAGGTCAAGGAGGGCACGAACCACATCTACCACCGCCGCACGTTCTACATCGACGAGGACTCCTGGCAGGTGCTCGCCGTTGACCAGTACGACTCGCGCGGTCAGCTCTGGCGCGTCTCCGAAGCCCACTGCATCAATTATTACGAGGTGCCGACCTTCTGGAGCACGCTGGAAGTGCACACCGACCTGCTGGCCGGACGTTACCTGGCCTTTGGCCTCGATAACGAGGCGCCGATGTACGACTTCAGCGTGCACTATGCCGCGACGGATTTCAGTCCGGAAGCCCTCCGTCGCGAAGGCATCCGTTAAGTGTTTGCCGGCGGCGCCGGTTCTTCCGAGCCGGCACCGCGGCCTTTCACTGCAACCGCCGGCTCATGATTCTGCGTTCCGCCCGACCCGCGTCAGCTGATGCTGCCTCCCCGGGCGGGATTCCAGGGAAAAGTCTGTCCCGCTCGCTGCGCCGGCTTGCTTTCCTCGCCGCCTGGCTGGCGACGGTGCCGTGCCCGGCGGCGGATCCCGCGACCGCCCTCGCCGCGCGTTCCCTCCTGCTCGACGCCCAGTCCGTCGGCGGCACCGTCGTGGCGGTCGGCGCCGGCGGTCATATCCTGCGCTCGACGGACAGCGGCGCGACCTGGGAACTGGTGAAGGCGCCCACGCTGGCGACGCTCACCGGCATCTCCTTCCCCGACGAGCAACATGGCTGGATCGTGGGCCACGACGCCGTCATCCTGCGCACGGAGGACGGCGGCCGCACCTGGAGCAAACAATACCAGGGTGAGGATCTGCAGGTCTCGTTCCTCGACGTCCTTTTTCTCGATGCGCAGACCGGATTCGCCATTGGCGCGTACGGCCAGTTTCTCGCCACGGTCGACGGCGGCCGCACCTGGACGTCGCACCGGATCATCGAGGACGACTACTTTTTCAACCGCATCAGCCGCGGCCCCGGCGGCACGCTCTACATCGCAGGCGAGCACGGCACGCTGCTGCGATCCACCGATCGCGGGCTCACCTGGGCGCCAATCCGCGCGCCCTACGACGGTTCCTTCTATGGCATCCTGCCCCTCGGCCCGAAACTGCTGCTGGCCCACGGCCTGCGGGGACGCATTTTCCGCTCCGAGGATGATGGCGAAACCTGGGAGCTTGTGCCCAACGAGCAGCGCGTCCTGCTGGCCACCGCCACGCGTCTGCGCCACGGGCTCATCGTCGTCGCGGGACAGGGGCGGGCCTTTTTGATGAGCCAGGACGACGGTCGGAGCTTTGCGCCATGGTCGCCCGGGCTGACCACCGGCGTGGCGGAATTGCTCGAGACGCCGGACGGACAATTGCTGGCCGTGGGCGAAGCGGGGGTGACTCCGCTGCCGGCTCCATGAGATGAAAGCCACGATCGAACGTTTCACCGCGTGGGTCTTCAGCCATCGGCTGGTGCTCGTGATTGGCTTCGGCCTGCTCACGGTGATCATGGGCTGGTTCGCGGCCCACCTGCATGTCGATGCGAGTTTCAACAAAGGGCTGCCGCTCGACCATCCTTACATCCGCACGTTCACCAAGTACCAGGGCGAGTTTGGCGGCGCCAACCGCGTGATGATCGCCCTGATGGTCCGGCAGGGTGACCTCTTCACGCCGCAGTTCTTCAAGCTGCTCAAGGAGGTCACCGACGACGTCTTCTTCCTTCCCGGCGTCGACCGCGCCCAGGTGCAGTCACTCTTCACGCCCAACGTCCGTTACACCGAGGTGGTCGAGGACGGTTTCTCCGGCGGCAACGTCATCCCGCCCGATTTCCAGCCCACGCCCGAGGGGCTCGCCCGCGTCCGGCAGAACGTGATCAAATCCGGCAAGATCGGCCAGCTCGTGGCCAATGATTTCACCGGCGCGATCGTCAGCGCGCAGTTGCTCGAGATCGACCCCGCCACCGGGAAGAAACTCGATTACCTTCGTGTCGCCCGGGAACTGGAGACCATCCGCCGGAAGGTGGAACGGGCGAGCGGCGGTGACATCCGGGTGCACATCATCGGCTTCGCGAAAGTGATGGGCGACGTGGGCGAAGGCGCCCGCGGCGTGCTGATGCTGTTCGGCGTATCGATTCTCATCACCACGCTCCTGGTGTGGTACTTCGCCGGCCGCTGGAAGCTGGCCGGGGCGCCGGT
>JBGOXZ010000089.1:0-8923 GCA_041479395.1 Opitutaceae bacterium | reverse complement strand
GACTACGGCTCGCCGGGAGGCTCGCCCTCCAGTTCGCCGCAAATCTTCACGCTGCTTCGCACCATGGTGATCTCTCCCGCTCCCCGTGCTGCGGCACCGCTATTAGAGGCTATCCGAGAACCCGTGAACGAATCGTAGGGGCGCAGGCTTGCCAGTTCGACAAGCTCAGGGCCCCGAGCCTGTCGAGGGGCTGCGCCCATCTCGGAGGGCGCGACTCTGCTGGCCAGCAGAGCGCCCCTACCGATGCCAAGGGAATTATTCCCAGATTGGGTTTCTGGATAGCCTCTAGTTAGGCTTGGCGTGCGGGCTCCGCCGGCCTACCCTGCCGGGGTGATTGGATGGCTCGGTGATTTCATTCGATTCTGGTGGGGACTGCTCTACTGGAACGCCCGCAAAAGCTACTTTCACCTGCGCCGGGAGCGGGCGCGCTGTCCGTGCCAGAATCCCAGCGATTCCGGCCGCGCCCGGGAGACGGGCTGCGATGCCGCGCTCTCCTGGCACACTGCCGCGCGGTTCCGCCGCGTCTGCCCGTTGCTGGACGAGACACCCGGCGGGCTGCGCTGCTCGGTGGACACGACGGAGGTGCGCCCGTTCTGGCGCCGCGCCGCCGCCTATTACGTGGGGGCCGCCGCCGGCCTCTATCTGGCCGGCGTGCTCGGCGGCTTCGTCCTGCTGCGGACCATTGGCTACCCGCTCTCGCCGCTCACGCTGGCCTGGCCGCCGCGCTGGCCTGAGCTGCGCACCGCGCGCAGCGAGTATTTCGTGGCCAAGGCGCAGCGCGCCCTCAACGCCAACCGCGTCAACGAGGCGATCCTCTCCCTCGACGTCGCCTTCCGCAACAATCCCCGCAACTACGATGTCGGGCTCCAGCTCGCCCAGCTGATGTCGCTCGGCCAGCCCGAACTCGCCGACCAGCTCTTCGCCCTCCTGATGCGCGATCATCCGGCCAAACGGGCGGTCACCGCGGAGGCCTGGCTCCGGTTTTTGCTCGTGTACGGCCGCTTTGCCCGGATCGCCGAGCTGGCCGCGGCGCGCCTCGTAGACGATCCCGCGCAGCGGCCCGCCTGGCTTCATGCCCTGTTCTTTGTCACCCGCCAAACGGGCGATGACCGACCCCTGCGCGACCTCGCCGCCGCGTCCCCCGGCCGCTTGGAGCCGATCTACGTCGCGCTCATCAACTCCGAACTGCTCATCCGCCAGGGACGCGGTCTTGAGTTGCTCCCCGGATTGACCAAGGAACTGCCGGCCGAAGCGGGCTCCTACGCTCCCTATTTCCAGGTGAGCCGCTTGATCGCCCTCGGCCGCCCGGCGGAGGCGGTGGCGACGCTGGAACGCTACAAGGCCGGCCAACGCATCCCGGAAGCCGACGAGTTTCGCCTTCGCCTCGAGGTGCTGGCCGCTCTCGGCCGGCAGGACCTGCTGCGCGCACGCCTCGAACAGGGCGGCATCAACGCCCGCGAGCTCGAATTGGTGTGCACGCACCTCGTACGCCACCCCGACAACGGAGCGCTGGCGGCCCTCGCCCAATGCCTGGAGCGCTCCAAGCTGCCCCCCGACGCCCAGACGTTTGGCGCCTACACCGCTTTCTTTGTGGCCTGCGGCGTCGCGGGTGATTGGAACCGGCTTCACGCCGCCGCCAGCCGTCTCAAGGAGATCTCCGGCTCCCGTCTCGTCCGGTTGGGTGCGGTGGAAGCCTTCTTCAAGCGCGAAGCCGGCTCGTCGCGGATCGAGAGCGTGCTGCCCACGCTGCCGACATTGTCGCTCGAGATGACCTACTCCCTCTATGACCGCTACAACAAGCTGCCGCCGCCTGCTGTCTCGGTCCGGATCCCGCATTCCCCATGAGCGAATCATTCGCGCCCTCCCGTGCGCCCAGCGCAGTCGGCTGCCCTGCGACCGTGCGAGCCATGGCGGGGATCAATGCCGGCTTGCTTGGGGCGCTGGCGCTCGTGCTGAGCATTTATCTCTGGCCGCACTGGCGGCATAACCCGGATCTGTCGCACGGTCTCTTCATGCCGGCGGTCTTTTTGCTGCTAGTCTGGGAGAGCCGGCGGATCGGCCCGCTCCGCCATCCGCGGCCCGGCGCATGGTCGCTGGCCGTTCTCGTCCTGCTGGGCGTCATCGCCCTTGCCAGCCTCGCCGCCGCGGGGCTCTTCGCCGTCTCGCTCGGCTGGTCGCACAACCTCGTGGCGTTCACCCTCACCGCGGCCTTCACGGCCGCGCTGCTCGCCGCACTCGTGGCGCTGTCGGCGGATCCGCTGCGCCTCGTGCCTCTCAACTGGGTCGCCTTCACCGCGGCCATCCTCTGGCTGCTCGCCGCGCCGATGCCGCCGGGCACGTACACCACGCTCACCCTCGAACTCCAGATCTGGGTCACGGCGCACGTGCTCACCGCGCTGCAATTGCTGGGCGTGGCGGCGCGCCAGCAGGGCAACTTGATCGAGCTGGCCAGCACGACCGTCGGGGTCGAGGAGGCGTGCAGCGGCATCCGCAGCCTCCTCGCGTGCGTGTATGCCGGCCTGTTTTTCACCGCCCTGCTCGTCCGGCGCCCGTGGGCCCGCGCGATCCTGCTGGTCATGGCGGCGCCGCTCGCCATCGCCATGAATTTCGCGCGTTCGCTCACGCTGACCCTCCTGGCGAACGCCGGCGTGAACATCAGCGGCTTCTGGCACGACGCCACGGGCTTTGCCATCCTCGCCGTCACGGCCGGCGTGCTCGCCGGCCTGTCGTTTCTGCTGGAATCGCGCCGGCGTGTCCTGCCGCCGGCATCCGCGCCGCCCGCGGCGGGCCCGGTTTCCGCGCGCGCCATCCTTGCCAGCCAGGCCCTGCTGGGCGCACTGCTGGTGCTGGCGAGCGCGATGACCGGATTCTTCGTGCTGCGTACCCGCCCGGCCGGACACGCCGTCCGTCCCGTGCCCGACCTCGCCGCCCTGCTGCCGGCCGCATCGGCGGGCTGGACGGTCCTGACGAGCGCCGACCTCTACCGGTTCGCCGACACGCTGGAGACCGACCATCTCATGCAGCGCACCTATTTTCGCGGTACGAACGACGATGTCACGCAGGTCACTGTCTATCTTGCCTACTGGCTCCCCGGGCAGACCTCGGTCAGCAACGTCGCCCTGCACACGCCCGACGCCTGCTGGCCCGGCGTCGGCTGGCGGCCTGTGCCCTCGGTCGCATCGCGCCTCACCCCCATCGTCGCCGGTCATGCGCTCCCGGCCGCGGAATATCGCCTCTTCACCAGCGGCGAGGTGCAGCAGCACGTCTGGTTCTGGCACCTCTATGACGGCGCGGCCATCACCCAGCGCGATCCGCGTTCGGCGCGCGAGCTGCTGGCTCTCGCGTGGCGCTACGGTTTTCGCAAGAACGGGGACCAACTCTTTGTGCGCGTATCGAGCAACCGCCCGTGGAACACCATTGCCGGCGAATCCCTGATGGCCGGGATCTTTGCGAACCTGCGCGCTCTCGGGTTTTGATTACCGCCATGCCCTTGCGCCTGACCAGCCAGGAAAAAAAGGTTCTCACCGTGCTCGCGGCCCTGCTGGTGCTCGGCCTCGTCGGGCTGGTGCTGTTGTGAGGCCGGCGATGCCGTTCCCTCCCTCGAACCGCCCCCGCGTTTAGGTTTGCCTGCCGCCACAATCGCGATGGCATGGCGCCACGCCTGCATTCCCAAGCGTTGCCGAAAAACATGAGTGACGATCACGCGAGCATGCCCGCCCCCGCCCCGGAGGGAAGGTCCGAGGCCGGCGGCACGGTGGTCCCCCTCCCGCTGCTGGCGTGGCTGCCGTGGATTGCCGCCGGGGGCTTCGCCCTGCTGGCCGGTTTCCTGGGTCAAGCCTACTTCGCCACCCGCTCGGAAATCATCGCGCTGCGCGAACGGGGCGCATTGGCGGAAATTGAAAACAAGAGCCTGCGGCAGCAGATGGAGGCTGAGCGCATCCTGTCCGCCCGGCGCATCTCGGATCTGCTCGCCACCCCTCGGGCCCAGGACCGCCTCGCGGGCCTCCGGGTCGTTCCCCTCGTCTCACCGGGCGGCTCCACCCCCTCGGGCTTGGCCGTCGCGGTGTGGGATCCGGACCGGCAGGAAGGGGAACTCGCCGCCTCCCACCTGCCGTCGCTTCCACCGGATAAGGATTACCAGCTCTGGATGGTTGATCCCCAATACCCCAATCCCGTCAGTGCAGGGATTCTGGCAATTGGACCCACCACGAACGAAGTTCGCACCCCGTTCAAACCCGACCGACCGGTGGCGGCCGCCGTCCGGTTCACTGTCAGCGTTGAGCGCAAAGGCGGCGTGCCCCAGGCCGAAGGCCCGGTCGTCCTGGCCAGCCAGTGACGGAAAGATGGCAGAGGAGCATCGCCGCATGCCGCCATTTTCCCAAGGAGCCGCGGTTCTCCCGCCTTGGTCCGGCGTTGGCGGGGCTGGGGCGGGCCCGCCCCACATTTCCTGTCCGGATTTCAAGCAGCAAAGAAGCGCGGGACAGTTGCTTATTACTTGATACTTGTCACCTGTAACGTGCTCTGGAAACTCGACGATTAATGATTCTCAGGCCCAAGGTACGCGGTTTTGTCTGCGTGACTGCCCATCCGGTCGGCTGCGCCGCCTATGTGCAGGAGCAGATCGCGTACGTGCAGGGCAGGAAGCGCATCGCCACCGGCCCGAAGAAGGCGCTGGTGATCGGCGCCTCCACGGGCTATGGGCTCTCGTCCCGCATCACCGCGGCGTTTGGCTGCGGCGCCGCCACCTTCGGCGTGTTCTACGACCGGCCCTCCGAGGAGGGCCGCCCCGCGACGCCGGGCTGGTATAACACCATCGCCTTTGACCGGGCCGCCCGGGCGGCAGGCCTTTACGCGCGCAGCCTCAATGGCGACGCTTTTTCCGAAGGCATCAAGCAGCAGGCCGTCGAAGCCATCAAAAGCGATCTCGGGAAGGTCGACCTCGTGGTTTACAGCGTTGCGGCGCCGCGCCGCGTCCACCCGCGAACCGGTGCCGTGCACAAGTCGGTGCTCAAACCCATCGGCCGGTCCTACACCAACAAGACCGTCGATACCGACCTCGGCATCATCAGCGCAATCACCATCCCGCCGGCCTCCGACGAGGAAATCGCGGACACCGTGGCCGTCATGGGCGGCGAGGATTGGGAGTTATGGATGAAGGCGCTCGACGAGGCCGGGCTGCTCGCGCCCGGCGCCACGGCCGTCTCCTATTCCTATCAGGGACCCGAGGTCACCTGGCCCATTTATCGGAACGGCACCATCGGCATGGCCAAAAGTGATCTGGAGCACGCCGCCCGGCGCATCGACGCCATGCTCAAGGCAAACGGCCACGGGCGCGCCTTCATTTCCATCAACAAGGCTCTCGTCACCCAGGCCAGTTCCGCCATTCCGGTCGTGCCGCTTTATATCTCCATCCTCTACAAGATCATGAAGGCGAAGGGCACGCACGAAGGCTGCATCGAGCAGATCCAGCGCCTCTTCGCCACCCAGATGTACAACGGCTCCGCCCCGGCCTTCGACGAAGCAGGTCGCGTGCGCCTCGATGACCGCGAGATGCAGCCCGACGTGCAACATAAGGTCGCGGAGATCTGGCCGCTGATCAGCACCGAGAATCTACCCCAGCTCACCGACATTGACGGCTATCGCACCGAGTTCCTGAAGCTCTTCGGCTTCGGCCTGCCCGGCGTCGACTATGATGCCGATGTCGATCCGCACGTGACCTTTTAGTGGCACGGGCCTCCCGGCCCGTGTTTCCTCCACTCATGGGCCGGACGCCCACCCCATTTCCATGCGCGCCGTGATCCAGCGGGTATCCTCCGCGAGCGTGAGAGCCGGCGACGAGGTCTCCGGCGAAATCGGTTCCGGCCTGCTCGTGCTGGTCGGCATCGCGCGGGACGACACCTCCGACGATTGCGCCTGGCTCGCGCAAAAGATCGTCAAGCTCCGGATCTTCCCCGATGCGGACGGCCAGATGAACCGGCCTGTGACTGACCTGGGCGGCGACATCCTCGTGGTGAGCCAGTTCACGCTGCACGCCAGCGTGCGCAAGGGCACGCGGCCCTCCTATAACGACGCCGCCAAGCCGGAAGTGGCCGTGCCGCTCTATGAGGAGTTCACCCTCCAATTGGAGGCGGCGCTCGGGCGGCACGTGCAGACCGGCAGGTTCGGCGCGCTCATGCAGGTCTCCCTCGTGAACGACGGTCCGGTGACTATCCTGATCGATACCAAGAGCCGGGAGTGAACTGCCGTCGCCCGCGGGCGCGTCTTTCCCGGGCAAATCCGAACATGCGGCGGTGAGACCCGCTTGTGGGTACCGGATCGGACGACGTCCCGGCGCGATCGAGGTCGCCCGCGCATAAGCGTGGGGTTGCCAAGAAAGACGACACTTTGCTGGTTTGCCTTCCGCTCCGCGTCCCCCTTCCCTCAACTCCACCCCCAAGCGAGTTTTGTCCGTCCAGACGCAGAAAGGACTTCTCATGGAAAAGACCGTTGATCCCAAGCCGCGTGAAACCCTGAAGACGCTGCCCGGCGATGACGTGCGCCAGATCATGTGGCGATTCAAGGATCGCTACGACCTGCAGATGCTGGTGCAGTCCTCGCGCTCGGTGGCGCGCGGCATTGTGGCCCGACTGGTGGCCGGAGGAGCCCGGAACAGCCACGATTGGACTGAGCAGAAATCCCAACTACTGAAGGCGTTCGATGACGCCGGTATCACCACCTGCTTCATGGATCCCCAGCAAGGCGGCTTCATCGAGGGACCCAAGAATCTCGCATTGTCCCTGGTGGCTCTGGAGCTGTCGTGGGTGGACGCCGGCGCCGCGACGTGCAGCTTGGCCGGCCAGCTGGCTCTGTCGCCCATCCACGAGCGGGGCACGCCCGAACAACGCGACTATTACATGAGCCGCTGCGTGCCGCCTGCGCCCGGCGAGCACAAGAAGGTCTGGCGCGGCGCCTTCAGCCTGACCGAACCGCTGCCCTATGTGGGCGTCGAAACCGGCCTGCTGAGCGGCAGGATTCGGGTGGCGGAATGGGCGGACGGCCGGGAGCCGATGCTGCAAGTGGAGAAGCGCGGCCGCTTCATCACCAACATGGGTTTCGCCAATTTCACCACCGCCGCCGTCGACTCCGACGACCCGCGCATCAAGGGCAGCTGCATTGTCATCCTCGAGGAGACCGATCCCGGTGTCTATGACCGCGGCGTGCCCACCCGCAAACTGGTGCATCAGCTTTCCTCGACCAACGATCCCATCTTCAGCCTCAAGGTGCCCGCCAGCCGGATCGTTGGCGGCTACACCGTCAAGGACGGCGTGATCATCCCGAATTACAGTCATGGCGAAATCATCGAGGCGGTTTTCCGCCGCACCCGCGTGGGCGTGGGCATCATGACCGCCGCCAAGCTGCTTTCCGCCGTCGAGCCGGTGATCCGCTATCATCGCAACCGTTTCCGCGGCGGCGTGAGCGTCAGCCCGGGCACCCCGCGCCATGACATGGGCCTGCAGCAGAAGGAGGACGCCCTGCAACGCCTCGTCGACGTCTGGGCAACCGGCGAAGCGGCGGCATCCCTCGGATTTGCGGCGGCGCGGCTCTTCGACAAGCTCGATCCCATCGAGAAGCTCAAGGACAAGAAGTTCGCCGACCAGGGCATCGCCAGCGGCATGGCGCAGATGAAGGCCTTCCGCGCCATCCAGAAGCAGGCCCTCGAACTCATCGCCCTCGACGCCAAGCCGGAGACCGGACGCGACGCCCTCCGCTACGAGGCGCTGACGTCAGACCCGCTGGTGAAGTACCTGGTCCTCGATGCGCAAGCCAGCGTGCTCTGCCCCGCGACCAAGCTCTGGAACACCGGCCACGGCGCCAACATGATGCGCGAGGCCGTGAGCCTCGTGGGCGGCTACGGCATCACCGAGGACTGCCCCGGTTTCCTCGGGCACAAGTGGATGGATGCCCAGCTGGAGGCCACTTATGAAGGACCGGAGGCGGTCCAGCGGCGCCAGCTTTCCGTGACGATGACCAGCGAGGTCTTCCTCGCCGTTTTCCGGTCGTGGAGCGCCGAAATGCGCCGGATCGCCTCCGCTCAACCGGGCACCGGCGCCTGCGCCCTGGCGACGGCGATGGAGCTTTGGCTCTGGACCCTCGAGCACCTGCAAAAGAGCGCCGATGCGCTTGGAAGCAAACTCTACTCGGGCAACCGGCAGGGCGTGACCTTCCCGATGGCGGACGCGCTTTGCTGGCTGCTGGCCTCGCGGTTCCAAATCATGGACGTGCTGGAGCTGGAGGCCCAGGGCCCGGGCAATACCGTTGTGGCCGAGGGTCTCGAAGGTCTGGCCAACTTCCTCACCGATCTCTGCCACGTGCAGGCCGCAGCCGCGGCAGGTGAATCCGCCCGCGTCTGCGCCGAACTGGTTTACGGCTACAACGCGCTGCCCGCGTGCACCGATGAGAACTGCACCTGCGGCCAAGCCGACGAATCCGGCGCCGTGGTCGCTGCGCTGGGGCCATTCATCCGCCTCCGCATGAAACTCGACGCCAACCTGTCCGGCGCCCGCCTTGCCAAGGACCGCGCCGCCGAGGCGCTGGCGAAGGTGATGATCCCCGAGGCGCTCGATTATCCGGCGTGATTTCTCCTCACGCCAAGACGCCAAGTCGCAAAGCTCATCCAAAAGAACACCTCCTCTTTTCTTTGCGCCTTCGCGGCTTTGCGTGAGCCCTTCCGATGCCTTTCTCACGCCAAGACGCAAAAGGTCATTCCGCCTGAAAGCTGAACAGGTTGCTCACGAGCGTGACTCGACAAAAATCCTGAACCCCAACCTCAACAACGTTCTCAAGAGGTCAATCGTGCGTCTCGCTGCAGAGGTTGCGGGTCTGGAATTCGGGAAAGATGCAGTCGTCGAGTTCTGAGAGATCCACCCTTTGCGGCTCTGCGCCT
>JBGOXZ010000088.1:0-8964 GCA_041479395.1 Opitutaceae bacterium | reverse complement strand
TCGCCCTCTCGGCTAAAGCCGCCCCTGCCTTCCTCAAGCCTCAAACCATCCCGTCATGCCGCCCATGAAACTACCCTGCGCCCTGCCTCATCCGAAGCCGCTCTTCGCGGCGCTGACCACTGTCGGCGCCTTGCTGATTCCGCTGTTTGCGTCGTTTCCCCTCCTGCGTGCGCAATCGACGCCGCCGGATGAGGAGGTGGTGAAACTCTCCCCGTTCACCGTGTCCGCGAGCGCCGCCGATCGCTATCGGGCCGCCGACGCGATTTCCGCCGTACGGGTGCGCGCCGCATTGATCGACACCCCGAGTTCGATCTCGGTGATCACCCGCGGCATGATGGACGACCTCGCGCCGAACCGCCTCTTTGATGTCACCCGCTATTTGGCGGGCGTACAGGAAGGCCGTGGCATCCAGTTCCAGGACCGCATGATCATCCGTGGCTTTGAGACCCAGAACGGCGCGCGCACCGTGGATAACTTTCTCCAGTCGGCTGACGCGGACAACGTCGAAGAGGCGGTGATCGATCGCATCGAGGTCACAAAGGGTCCGAACGCCATCCTCTCGCCCGCCGGCGCGCCCGGTGGCTCGGTCAACGTCATCACCAAGTCCCCGACCTTCCGCAAGCAGCGCTCCTTCACCGCGCTGATTGGCCTGTTTGACGCGCAGAAGTTCACCCTCGATATGGGTGGCCCCCTGTCCCAAGGCAGCAAGTTTGCCTACCGCCTGGTTGGCTCTTGGCAGGATTCGCGGCGCTACTGGTCCGAGGACGCCCGCCTGCGCGGCAAGGCCTTCGCGCCGATGTTCGCCTGGCGCATTTCCGACAAGACCCAGTTGACCGTCAAGCTCGTCGCCGCGGAGCACTGGATCTACCGTGAGCCCCTGCTCATCATCGACTCGGCCGTCAACGCCAGCACCGATAACCCCTACCTCGCACCGGGTCTTTCGAGAAAGGATCTTAACGGCATCGCGCCCTGGAGCCATGTGGGCAGCCATAGCGCTGACCTCTTCTCAGTCCTGACGACCAGTCTGAATGAGCATATCAGCCTGCGCTTCGCCGCCAACGGACGCTATTACTTCGAGGACTCCGACCAGGAATTCCTGTCCACCCCCAGCCTCAATAACCGCTACAACCCGATGACCGGCGAGCTGACGCAGGACTATACTTGGGCGCTCAATTCGGCCACCAACACCTACGTTTCGACCTTCTCGCCCTTCTTCAATCCGGCCGCGATCCCCGTCCGCGGCCAAGCCCAGTGGACAAGGCGCAAGACGGCCAACCTCCAGACCGACGCGGTGGCCAATTACCAAGTCGGTGATATCAGCTCCCTGACGGTTGCCGGCTTGGCTTATTCCCGTCAGTCGGCCTACAACCGCGTCAAGGATCCCGGCACACTGCCGCCCATCGACCTGAACAATCCCAACGTGAACATTTACCCGGTCTATCCAGCCGCTTTGACGGGTAATAACGGCAGCTCCTACACGAACGTGCAGGCCTATCTCAATCAGCGCCTCGGCTTCATGAAGAACCGTCTCTATGTAACTGGCGGTATTCTACGTTACGCCACTACGACCAAGGCTTGGAACATCCTCACGGGAGCGGCCCCCAGTGTTCTCGACGATAGCAAGAACATGTGGTCCGCCAGCGCGCTGTTCAAGGTCCGCGACAACCTGTCGGTTTACTACAGCCACTCCACCAATTCCTCCCCGGTCATCGCCAACAACCAGCCCCTCTGGCGTGATGGCCTGCAGGACGAGTGGGGCTTCAAGACCGAGTTCTTCAACCAGCGCCTCTCCTTCAACGGCTCCTACTTCAAAATCTCCCAAACCAATGTCACCGTGCCCAATCCCGCCCGCCAGACCGATCCCACTGCGCCGGAGCAATTGGTCTCCGACTTAAAGAACAAGGGATTCGAATTTGAGCTCATGGGCAGCCTCACGCCCAATCTCTCCGCCATCGCGACCTATACGAACCTCAAGATGCGCGACAATCTGGACCGCTACGTCCGTGGCGTGGCCGACAACAACGCCTCCCTGCTGCTCAACTACCGCTTCACGGACGGCGGTTTCAAGGGACTCGCGCTCAACTTCGGCGTGAGCTACAGCGGCCGTCGCGCCGGCGACGTTCCGATCAACTACACCGCGCTCAATGTCGTCGGCAAGACGAGCTTCTTTCTCAAGCCGCAATACGCCACGACGTTCGGCGCCTCGTATCGCTGGATGGACAAATATTCCTTCCGCCTATACATCGACAACGTTTTCGATGACAAAGGCTACATCAACGTGGCCGGCGGCCGCGTGTCCGGCACCGGCATCACCACTGCGCCCGGCATGAATGTGAGGTTCTCCACCACGGTCGAGTTTTGAGCCGGCTCTGCCATCCGGAATCGTCCTTTCGGGCCGCACTTGCTGCGGCCCTTCTTTTCCCCTCACCGCGACGGTGGGTCTGCGATCACGGGTTGCCTGCGCCTGCTTCCGCCCCAAAGCTGCCCGGACGACATGCCTGAGACCGCCCCTGCTCCCGCCCGGACCAATGCGCCCCCGGCTGGCGCCGTCTTTCGCGCCGGCACGCTTACCTATACCAGGCGCGGTCTGACCGCCGTGTTCGCGTGGCTGCTCGCGGGCGAGGTGGTCTTTACTTTGATCGACATGCTGGAACCGAAGCTCCTGCCGGTGATGCTCAAGGTTCACGGCGCTTCAGACAAGGAGATCGCCGTGATCGTCGGGTCGTTCAACGCGGTGCTGCAGCTCCTGATCATGCCGCCGCTCGGCTATTATTCTGACCGGCTGCGGACCCGCTGGGGCCGCCGGATTCCACTGCTGTTCTGGGCCACGCCTTTCGTGGCTCTCTTCCTCGCCGTCACGCCGTTCGCCCCGGAACTCGCCACCTGGACGCTTGGTATCGACGGCTTGGGCGGCTGGCTGCAATCACTGCCGATCAGTCCGACCATTCTGTTCTTTGCCATTCTCGTGCTGCTGTATCGCTCGTTTCAGACCGTTACCAACGTGACGTTCTTCGGGCTGCTGCGCGATGTGGTGCCGGACACTCACATGGGCCGTTTTTTGGCGCTGTTCCGCCTCTTCGGTGCCGGCGGCACGTTTATCATCACGTATTGGCTGCTGGGCCACGCGGACACGCACAGCAAACCCATCTTCATCGGCATAGCCGTTCTCAGTCTCCTCGGCTTCAGCGCCATTTGCTGGTTCGTGCGGGAGGGTTCATACCCGCCCGTCGAAGCTGCTGCTACGGCGGGCGGTTCGCATCGTCGGTCGCGGTTCTGGCGTGCGACGGCGATCTTCATTTCCGAGTCGTACCGCCACCCCATCTACCTCTGGGTCTATTTTGTTCGGGCGTGCCTTTACGGCGCCCTGCTCGGCCTCTCGGGCTTCATCGTGTTCTTTCCGCAATACGAACTGGGCATGGACCTCACCGAGGTCGGGCACATGCTCTCCTGGCCGTCTCTGGTCTGGCTGTTCATCGCCTACCCGGTGGGACGGCTGGTCGATTCACGCGGTGCCATCCACGTGCTCCGGCTCGGGCTCGTACTGATTACGCTCGGCTACGGATTATCCTTTTTCTTCGTGGTGGGGCCAAAGACGTTCCTCCTGTCGTCTCTCGTCACCGGAGTCGCCTTCTGGGTGGTGATGCTTGCCCAGCTCAAGTTGACCCAAGAGATCTTCCATCCCCTGCGCTATAGCCAGCTTGCTGGCGCCAACACCATTGTGCAATCGCTGATGATCGCGCTCGTCTTCAGCCCGGCGGCGGGCTGGACGCTCGATGCCCTCAAAGACTGGCACCCTACGCTGACCATGCCCGGCATCGGCGCGGTCGTGCTGGGTCCTTACCGGCTGGTCAACCTCATGCTCGGCGGCCTCTACGGTCTTGCGTGGTTCGGCCTGCTGCGCGTGCAGCACCACTGGCGCCGGCTCAACGGCCCGGACCATTATGTCGCGCCGCTCTGACCACTTTATGGAACCCAAACGCTTTGTCCTCGTTGGCACCGGCATTCGCGCGCGCGATTTCGTGCGCCCGCTCGTGACCCAGTATGCCGCCTCGAGCCAGCTCGTCGGCCTGTGTGATACCAGCGCCCTGCGGATGGACTTTTTCAACCAAGCCATGGCCCGGGAATGGAACACCCGGCCCGTGCCCACCGCGCACGCCGCCGACTTCGAGCAACTCATTCGCGCCCAACGCGCCAACGCCGTGCTCGTGACGACGGTGGATGCCACCCATCATGATTATATCACCCGGGCGCTGCGCTGCGGTTGTGACGTCGTCACCGAGAAGCCCATGACCACGGACGCGCCCAAGTGCCGGCTCATCCTCGAGGAGGCCGCCCGGGCGCCGGGCAAGGTGCGCGTGGCCTTCAACTACCGCTGGCATCCGCACCGCACGGAAGTGCGCCGCCTGCTCGCGGCCGGAACGATCGGTGCGGTCAAGAGCGTCAACCTCGAATACCTCCTCGATACGGATCACGGGGCGGATTATTTCCGCCGCTGGCACGCGCGGATGGACCAGTCCGGCGGACTGCTCGTGCATAAGGCCACCCATCATTTCGATCTGGTGAACTGGTGGCTTGATGCCATCCCGGAGCGCGTCTTCGCGCAGGGCCAGCTCGTTTTCTACGGCCGGGCCAACGCTGTCGCGCGCGGCGATGTCGCTTGGACGCGTTATCCGCGCTACACGGATGCGGACTGCGGAGCCGATCCGTTCCGCTTTTCCCTGCGCGACGGCGGCTTGCTGGAAGGACTGTATCTGCGGGCCGAGGCCGACTCCGGCTACCTGCGCGATCGCAATGTCTTTCGCGACGACATCGACATCTACGATCAGATGTCCGCGCTGGTCCGCTACCGCACCGGTCAGCAACTCACCTACTCGCTCGTCTGTTTTTCATCGCGCGAAGGAATGAGGGTTACGTTCAACGGCGACCGCGGGCGGCTGGAATATTACGAGTTCCTCCGGGCCCCGGTGCAGGGCCGGATCGATCCCGTGCCGCCATCGCCGAACGATCACCCGGATCACCACATCCGCGTCTTTCCGCATTTCGCCGCGGATTATACGGTCGAGGTCGCGCCGCTGCCGGGTGGGCACGGCGGCGCCGATGCCCTGCTGGCCGAGCAGATATTCGCCGCCGCGCCCCGGGCCGATCCCTTCCAGCGCACCGCCGGCCCGGAACAGGGCGCCGCCTCGGTGCTCGTCGGCATTGCCGCCAACGAATCCATCCGCACCTCCCTGCCGGTTGCCATCCATGATCTGGTCGCCCTGCGGCCTTCGGCCAAGCACCTGAGTGAACTGTAAGCGCGTTCGGGTTTATGTCTGTTCCGCCTCAAACGAGAATGCCGCATGGACTGGGTGAGTTTCGAGCAAGCACGAAGCCGGCTGTCGACCGCTCGATTCTTGAACCACCGCCATCTCCCTGCCGATCTGTCCGTCAGATGCCTCTCGGTAATTTGCTGCGGCTGTTGACGTGGCGCCTGGCCACCGCACTCACGTTGATCGGTCTCCCGCTGCGCGCGTGGGCGGCGGAGAGCGCGGCTGAATCCACGGCTGCGATTTTGACCTGGGGCGATCAAGGCGATGGCACGTATCGCAATCCCGTTCTCAACGCTGATTACTCCGACCCGGACGTGATCCGCGTCGGCGACGATTTTTATCTCGTCGCTTCCGATTTTCATTTCGTGGGGATTCAAGTGCTGCACTCGCGCGATCTCGTCAACTGGCGGATCATCGGCCAGGTGTTCCACCGCCTCACGATGGACCCGCGTTACGACGAGATGACCGGTTATGCGCAGGGCACGTGGGCGCCTGCGCTGCGCTATCACGACGGCGAGTTTTATCTCTACGTGTGCACGCCGCGCGACGGTCTCTTCATGTGGCACACGAAAACCCCCGCCGGACCTTGGTCGGAAACCGTCACGGTGAAGGCCGTCAACGGCTGGGAGGATCCCTGCCCGTTTTGGGACGACGATGGCCAGGCGTGGCTCGTGCACAGCCGGGTGGGCGCGGGGCCGCTCCTTCTGCACCGCCTGAGCGCTGACGGCACGCAACTGCTCGACGACGGCGTCGAGATCTACCACGGCCCCGTGGCGGAGGGGCCGAAACTATTCAAGCGCCACGGCTGGTATTATCTCTCGTTGCCCGAGGGCGGCGTGGACAAGGGCGGCCAGACCGTGCTGCGCGCGAAAGACCTCCACGGCCCTTACGAGCGCCGCGTGGTGCTGCCCGACGGCAGTCCGCACCAGGGTGGCCTCGTCGAACTCGCGAACGGCGAGGCGTGGTTCATCGGCTTCAAATCGGCCGGCTGTCTCGGGCGTGTCTGCCATCTGCTGCCCGTGCGCTGGGGCGCGGACGACTGGCCCGTGTTCGGCGACCACGGCCAGCCGGTGGAGCGCTGGAAAAAACCGGGCGTCGGCCGCGCTTATCCGGTCGCGCGCCCGCAAGCCGGCGATGAATTCAACGGCGCCACGTTGTCGCCGCAATGGCAGTGGAATCACAATCCCGTGAACGACGCGTGGTCGCTCACCGAGCGGCCGGGCTGGCTCCGCCTGCAAGCCCGGCCCGCCGAGTCCCTCACCGCCGCGCGCAACACCCTCACGCAAAAAATCTGGGATCACACCGGCAGGATCGACGTAAAGCTCGACGTGCGGCAGATGGCCGACGGTCAGCGCGCCGGCCTCGCCTTTATCAGCGGCAAGGAATTCGGCTGGGTCGGCGTCGCTCAGGCGGACGGCGCGCGCCGCATCGCATGGCACAGCGGCGACGGGCCGGCGCTGTCCGCCGGCGACGTGTGGCTGCGCGGCACCTACGAGGGCGACGCCACGCGACTCTGGTTCAGCCTCGACGGCAAGACTTTCACGAACACGGGCGCGAAGTTTCAGCTCAAATTCAGCCAGTGGAAAGGCGCGCGATTGGGCGTATTTTGTTTCGGCAGCAGCGGAACCGTCGACGTGGACTACATCCGCTACGATTGCGGCAAGTGGTAGTGCGATCGTCGGCTACCTCAGGAAATCTGGTCAGCCAGGGCGCATGAAGGCGGCGCGGGCGTCCGGCGCCGTTACCCGGGGCGATTTGCCTGGCGAAGAAGCTCGCGGCTTCGCCGGACCAATGGCAATACTGCGGCTCGCCATGGAGCCGGGGACCAGAAGCATGCCTCGCTTGCGGTGCAGCCGCACAAGAGGAGCTGCCACGGCGGTTAGCCAGCGCGGTCGTCAGTGGCGCCTCTTGCCTGCACCCTCGGACTCCGTCCTTGGGAATCCAGTCTGCGATCAGTGAACCAGCATCTTGTAGAGTGAGAGGAGAAGAGCCCCGCACATTATCCCCGGAGGAACAGCCATGAACAAGAAGAGCGCTGCCGCCATGACGGCCGCGGCCGTTTGGATGACCTTTTGCCCGATTCCGTCCTTTGCCGGAAAAGCAGCGGACGTGGAACGGTACTGCGCCATGCTGATCAGCAAGGATGACAATGAAAGAGAGACCGCGGTGGCCGAGCTTGCCAAGATCGGCGGACCCGCCGTCCCGGCGGTTCTCGCGGCCCTCGACGACAAGGAAGGATATCTCGGCCGGGTCGGGGCGGCCCGGGTCCTCGGCCGGATCCGTGACGCCCGGGCGGTCAAGCCGCTGGTGGCGGCGTTGAGTGACGATTACCTCTTCGTCCGGCAGGAGGCGTCGCTGGCGTTGGTCGCAATCGGGGGCAAGGCGCCCGTGGACGAAATCCTCGGGGCAATCGATCAAGGTAATGACAATTTCTTGGAGGCTGCGGCCGCCACGCTCGGTCTCTTGCACGACCGGAGGGCGCTGCCCGCTCTGGAGAAACTCTCCCGGCATCAGAACGCGGACGTGGCCAAAGCGGCGAGCGCCGCGATCCGAGAGATCCAATAGCGCGACTTCAGGTCAGCGAGTGCAACGACGTGGGATCAGGCCGCGTGGCAGACTGCCCCGAGGCGGTGCGTGGTGCCGCGGCCGGTCACGCGCAGCACCGCGATTAACTGGCGCCGACGATGTTTTGTGGCACGAGCGACTGCTCCGAGGTTCCCGATATCATGGTTCGACGGAGCGATCCCGTCTCAGCGACCGGCAGGACAGGGATGCCCGACAGCGAAACCATGCGGCAGGCGGATGTAAAGGTTGGGCCGTTCCTCGTGCAGCCGCGCGGCGAGCCAATGGCGCATGAAAACGTAGAGCAGATCGCGGCCGGTATTGCCGGGGCGGCGCAACTTTTCGCGGAAGGAGGCGCTGTGGGCGAAGACGCGGCGGGCGCGGTGCGCGAGCCCGGCGGCGTAACGGCCGGGCAGCGGGACGCCGAGCCAGAGCGATGCCTCTTCGACCACCTGTCGCGCCGCGGCGATGGGCACCAGGGGAGTGCGGTGTTCCAATTGCGGGCGCCGGGCCTCTCGGCGTAGCTCAGGGCAGGCGGGACGGCGGATGGCGGTGGGCATGGTGCGTTACTCCTCCTTGGGCGGATCCTCCTTGATGAAGTGGAAGTGCGCGGCGTCGGCTTCGGCCTGGGCATAGGCTTCGGGCGGCAGCGGGGTGGCCGCGGGTGCGGGCTCGTCGGCCTCCGGTTCAGCCTTTGCGATCTGCGGCGCTGTGGCCTGCTCGACGAGAGCGATCTCCTTAGGCGTGAGGCCGTAGAGCGAGTAAACGAGCTGGTCGATGGCGCGGTCGGTCGCGGCGATGTCGCGCGCGAGGCGGGTCTGGTCGTCGGGCGACTTGGCTGCGGCAAGATCCTCGTGCAGCTTCAACATCCGTTCGACGTGCGCGACAAGTTCGTCGTGGCGCACTTGGTCGGCCTTGTTTTTCGGGTCAATGACTCGGATCGGCACTTTCTCCATGTATTGGTAGAAAAGCCGATAACGGTATTCTCCGGCGCGGACACCGAACGGAATCGCAATGTTGCTGATCGCGAACCAGCAGAGGCGGCTGTTCAGAAGGCCGACGAGATACGGTTCGCCACTGCCAAGACAGTAGG
>JBGOXZ010000087.1:0-9005 GCA_041479395.1 Opitutaceae bacterium | reverse complement strand
CATCGCGATAGCCGATGATGGGATGCCGATACGGATGCTCCCGGAAGGCCGTGGCAAAAAGGGTTTCGCCGAGGCGATGATCGGGATCGTCCTGCCCCATGTCGATCTCGCGCAGGATGACGTCGCGTTCGCGCGCCACCTCGTCGGCGGGCAGCGTGGAGTGCAGGATGACATCGGCGAGGATATCGACGGCTGCAGCGGTGTGTTCGGCGGGCAGGTCGATGTAATAGACGGTGCGGTCGAAGGCAGTGTAGGCATTGATGTAGCCACCGAGCGCCTGGACGGCGGCGGAGATCTCACGGCCGGCGCGGCGCACGGTGCCCTTGAACAGCATGTGCTCGAGAAAATGGGAGAGGCCCGCGCCGAGTTGCGTCCCCTCATGAATGCTGCCGGTTTTCACCCAGGCCTGCAGGGAGGCGATCGCGGAAGAAGCATCGCGCTTGAGCAAAACGGTGAGCCCGTTGGAAAGGACCAGGCGCTCGGGTGAATCACACCAGAAACGCTCGAGCAGGGAGAAATCGCCGGAGGAGGCATGCATGGAAAATCGGGTCACAGCAAGACCCTTGGAAGGCGGGAAGGCACGCCCAGAGTGGGTCTCAATCGCACCCGCCAGTCGACGCATGGGTCACACCGAACCGACAATTTCGGTCGATGGACCAGAGCGGCGTGCGCCGGCGGGCTGGAACGGCTTCACAAACGCCTCGTCGAAATCATAGATATTGGCGAAATCCTCGCGCCGGTCGTTCTCGGTTTTGCTGAAAATATTGTATTCGATAAGATTGAAGACGATCTCGCCGAAGTCCGAGCAACGGCTCACCCCCCACGACTCGAGCACGGTCTTCGCCAGGGGACCGAACTGTTCGAGTGCGTGCACGCGCAGGCCTTCGAGCAGCTCGCGGCCGGCAACATGCTGCGAACGCTGGGCCCGGCTCGGATCGTTCTTCTTAAGGGCGCTGACCGTATGATCGAGGCCTTGGCGCACGAAAAAGTAAGCCGCTTTATCGTAGCGCGTGTCTTCCTTGCAGATGAGGTCTACGACTTCTGCGAAATCGAGGTCTTGCACGTGATATGCGCGAAGAGTTATCATATCCATCCGCCATCCGCAACCACGCATAAGACCCCTCCCCGAGCAATTTTCGCCCTATTTTCATGCGGCGCCCTTCCCTGTAGCTCGCTGAATAAAATGAATTACAAGAACACAACACGCTAGTCCACGCGGAGTTGGGTGCAAAAACACAGGCCAAACCCGTGCCGGACTTGTCGTAGAGAAAGAAGTCGCCAACATATTGCTCGCGTCCACAAACTGGCCTATCTTACTCTCTTCGGAGCTTATTCCTCAAATGATTGCATCAACACAGTCGAATCACCCGCTCACCGGCGGGAAGGATTTCGGCCGGGGGACGAAACCCCTCGATTTGGCGTGCGCACGCCTCAAGTCGGCCGGTTTGCGGATCACCCAGCCTCGCATTGCCATCCTCGAAGCGTTGATCCAGCGAGACAGCCCGGCAAGCATCGAGCAACTCCACCATGATCTGGCCAGTGACTCGTGCGATTTGGTGACCGTCTACCGCTGTCTGGCTGTGTTTGAAGAGCTGGGACTCGTGCGTCGTTGTTTCTTCCACAACGGCACAAGCCTTTTCGAGATCAATCTCAACGACTCAAGCCATCACCACATCGTGTGCAAGTCGTGCGGCAAGGTTGAGCGCATCGACGTTCCTCTCACGGAAGGCGTCGACCGCATGCTACGGGAGCGCGGCTACGATCAGTTGACATATATGGTCGAATTTTTCGGCGTGTGTCCCGACTGCCAGAAGAAGGCGGCCGAGTCCAATCGCATTGCCACGACCATCGCCCACTAGGGCCTCCTCCTCCAGTTTCCCTTGGTGCCACGCGCGGTGCATCGTGACTGCGCGGCGGGTGTATTAATCCGTGCGGAATCCAATCGGTGCGCGCAGCCCTGCGTTCACCGCGGTTCGCCCGTGAACCGGATTCGGGGATCGAGCCAGAGCAGCAACAGGTCACTCACGAGCGTTCCGACCACCCCGAGCAGGCTCATCACCATGAGCATGGAGCCGGCGAGGTAGGCATCCTCGGTTTGCAGCGCATCGAGCATCACCGGCCCGATCATCGGCAGGTTTAGGACAATCGCCACGATCGCGCCGCCGGAAACCAGTTGGGGAAACAAGCTGCCCAAGCTGGAAATGAAGGGAATCAGGGCGAGGCGGAGCGGGTATTTCAGCATCAGTCGAAGCGGGCGCAGGCCCTTGGCGCGGGCGGTGGTCACATAGGGTTTCTTGAGTTCGTCGAGCAGGTTGGCCCGCGTCTCGCGAATCATCCCGGCCGCGCCACTGGCGCCGAGCACCACCACCGGCAGCCACAGGTGTTTGAGTAAATCGATCACCTTGGGCCAGGTCCAGCCTTGCACGGTCGCGAACTCCTGGGAAAACAGCCCCGAGACGTCCAGGCTGAACCACGTCTTGCCGAGGTAGATCGTCACAAGCGCCAGGAGGAAAGATGGCACCGACATGCAGACGAAGGCCAGAAGCGTCAGCGCATAGTCACCCCAGGAATACTGCCGCACGGCCGAGTAGAGGCCGGCGGGCAGGGCCACGGCCCACGTGAAGAGGAGCGCGACCACCGTGACGATCACCGTCAGCACGAGGCGGTCGCCGACGATCTGGTTGACGCTGCGATTGTGCTCCATGGAAAGGCCGAGATTGCCTTGCAGCAGACCGGTGTCGCCCGGGTCGAACGTGGTGAACCACACGAATCCGGCCCACCGCAGGTAGCGTCGGGTGATCGGCTCATCGAGATGGAAGTTCCGGCGCAAATCCTCGATCTGGGGCAGCGATGCCTCCGTGCCCTGCATCTGGTATTCGAGCATCCGCGACTCCAGATAGTCGCCCGGCGGCAGCTGGACGATCACGAAGACGACGATCGAAACAATCAGCAGGGTCGGAATCATGAGGAACAGGCGGCGCCCGATGAAAGGATGGCGCACGGCCGCCAGCACGATGCCGAGCAGCGCCGCCGCGAGGAGCAGCCCGCGGACGAGGTGGCCGGTGACCCACCCGGCCGGCAACGTGGCCCCACCCGGCCCGGCGGCAGAAGCACCGCACGCCGGATCAGGCGTCACGGCCACCATCGCCCGTTTCGTTGCCGCGATGACGAGGGGTGGGTCGACCGGATGGTCCCAGAAGTACGTCTCGAGGCCGGCATTGCCGGGGGTGTTGTAGATCGACCCGAAGATCGCGTTTCGCGGCACGTTGCGAAAACCGTTTTTCACGACCACCAACTGGGGCGGCGGCGTGCAGATGCTGATGTGCCACACTTCCTGGGCGTTGATTTCCTGGATGCGGCTGAACAGTTCGCGGCGCCTCCGGAGGTCCGGCGCGGTGTCGATCTGCTGGAGGATCCTCATTTCGCGCCGAAGCGGGTGCTCGGCCGGCGGTTCCTCGGCGCCAGGACCGCGCGACAGCGGATCGTTGAAGAGGCCCCCGCGTTGATACCACATGCCGTAGGCCGGCGCGAAAAATGACTCGATGTTGGTCGCCACGAAATTGCGCGGCTCGCTGAAGGGAAAAAACTCGCTCTCCCCCGTCCACACCGTGAAGTCGTGCTCCAAGGCGGCCTTTTCCGCCTGGAACAGCACCCGGGCGCGAATGCGCGGCAGGCAGCGGATCCCGAGGCGAGCCCAGTCATCGACCACGAACTGGGCCGGCCCGTTGCCGGTGTAGTCGGTCATGTTGAGAAACCAGACCATCTTCGTGCCGTCGGGGAAGGTGCGGTACCCCTCGGGGTCGCGCGGCATGAGGCCGAGCTCGTCGAGCAGGCGGTTGGCGCGCGCCGGATCGTAGTCCGTGTAACTCTGGAAGAGCTTCTCGCTGTAGTAGCCGGAGTCCGGTCCCGGATCGATCTGCGCGGGCACGCCGAAGCCGTTGAATTCCGCATCGATGATGTCGCGGCGGTTGATGGCTAGGGAGAGAGCCTGGCGGAAGCGGCGCTCATTGAGGAGCTGATGCTTCCATTTCGTCTCGGGTCGCGCGGGATCGACGGCGCGATTGATCACGGGGTAGATGGTGAAGAGCGAGCGCGTGGCCGGGAACCAGTCGTAGACCTCGTAGCCGTTGCGGCGCGCTTCGCCCAAGAGGAGCACGTGGTCCTCGTACCGGATATGCCGGTCCTGCATCGACGCCTGCCCGGTCGAGGCGGCCAGGCCCAGCAGGTTGGTGGACCGGAGGTCCATCACCAGCCGATCGAGGTAGGGCAGCTGGTTGCCCTGGAAGTCGACCGCGAAGTAATACGGGTTGCGCACGAAGACATACGGCGGCGTCGACGAATAGGTGTGGTAGATCCACGGCCACAGGCGCGGGTGCTCCGGATTGAGGTATTGCTTCATCCGCCGGTACACGGCCACCGGGGTCGAGAGATTCAGCGCGCGCATCGTTCGCGCAATCAGCTGCGGGTCGCCCAGCGCCGGATGGTACTGGCGCAGGTAATGTACCGGCGTGAGGTAATCCGAAAAATCCTCGAAGTTGTTTCCCTGGGAGGCGACGCGCTCGGGGAAAAGCGGGTTGGGCTCGGGAAAACAGAACCGCACGCAATAATCATCCACCTTCTCCACCCAGCCCATGCCGCCGCCGCTGCGCAGCATTCGGGGCGGTGGCACCTTGAAATACTTCACCTCGTACTCGTACCAGTAGACCAGGTCGTCGGCCGTGAAGGCATGCCCGTCGGACCAGCGCACCCCCTGACGCAGCCAAAAGGTGAACACGCGGCGGTCGGGCGAGGCCTGCCACGCTTTCGCCAGGTGCGGCACGAGCGGCTCGCCGAGCGGGGACCAGCGAATGAGATTCGGATAGGACAGGCGCCATTGAATGGTGTTGATGTCGTTGTAGGAGTTGGCGAGCCGCTGCCAGGTGCCGCCGTAGCGACCGACCCCGTCCACGCCCTGCATGACCACCGGCTCCGGTCCCACCCGCTCGGCGACGGACGGCAGCTTCCCCGCGCGCACCAGCTCGGCGAGGATGGGCGCCTCGCTTTTCGGCCACCAAGCGGCCCGGGGACCTTCGCTGTAGTCCACTTGCTGCGTGATCCGCACCCGCAGCTGCCCCTCCAGGGAGTCCGCCCGTTTGCGCGCCGCCAGCACCGCCGCCACCTCGGCGGAGGCGGGCCGCGGAGGTGAAAGGACATCCGCCCGAAACAAGGCGCCGAAGGTGTAAAGCAGGGCCGCCAGGCCGAGGAAGGCGGCGGCGAATCCGAGCAGGGGCGAGAAATGGCGTTTGTTCACCGACGAACGGCCGCAACACAAACCCCCACGCGCGCCCTGATCAATGCTCTTTCCTCGGCCGCCCATCCCCGGCTCGCGACCGGAGCGCGAAGATTGCGCGCGCTATCCGCCATGCCCGGCCCCCGCTCAATGCCACCGTCCCCCGCGGCGTCAGCGCCGGCCGGGTTCCGCGTGGCGATAGCCCAGCCCGTGCACCGTGACAATCGCGACCGGAGCCTCGGGATCGGGCTCCACCTTCTTCCGCAACTGCGCCACGTGCTGGTCCAGCGTGCGCGTGGTGCCGAAATAGCCGACCCCCCAGACGGCGTTCAGCAGGGCATCGCGCGTGAGCACCTCGCCGGGATGGGCGGCGAACACCTCGAGCAGCTTCAGTTCGCGCGCCGTGAGCGGAACCGGCTCGCGGCCGGAGATGGTCGCCGTAAATTTCCGGCGGTCGATCTCCGCCGCGCCGAAGGGAAAAACCGGTGGCAGCTCCGCCCCGGCGCCAGCGGGCTCGTTTTCCGTGCGCGCGCGCCGCAACAGTGCCTCCACCCGGGCCAGCAGCTCATGCAGGCCGAACGGTTTGGTCACATAGTCGTCGGCGCCAAGCTTGAGGCCCACCACCTTGTCGATCTCCTCCCCCTTGGCGGTGAGAAAGAGAATCGGCACGGTCGCCCCGCGCGCCCGCAGTTCGCGGCAGACGTCATAGCCGCTCTTGCGGGGCATCATCACGTCGAGGATGACGAGTTCGAATTTCTCCTGCGGAAAGAGCCGCAGGGCCTGGGCGCCGTCGCCCGCCGCCGTGACGGCGTAGCCTTCGCTCTCCAGCGTGGTCACGAGGCCGAGCCGGATGTTGGCGTCGTCTTCGGCGAGAAGAATTCTGGCATTCATGGTAAGGGCTGATCGCGCGCGGTCGGGAGAAGAGTTTCCGTGTGGCGGCTCATGGCAGCTCCAACACGAAGGTCGCGCCCCCGTCGGCGCGCGGTTCATAACGCACCTCGCCGCCCAGTCCGCGCGCCAGCTGGCGGGCGATGCTCAAGCCGAGGCCGGCGCCATGCTTCTCGGCGGTGAGCGTGTCGTCGACGCGATGGAATTTCTCGAAGATCCGCTCGCGATGCGCCGGCGGCACTCCCGGCCCGCGGTCGAGCACGCGCAGGTCCGCGCCGCCGCCGGCCCGCGGTGCCAGCACGATCGTCACCTCGGCGCCGTCGGTGGCATACTTGCAGGCGTTGTCGAGCAGGTTCAGCACGATCTGCTCGAGGGCGTCGCGATCCGCCATCACGGTGAGCGGTGCGGCCGGCAGTTCGCGCTGCAGGGCCAGCCCCGCCTCCGCCAGCCGCGGCTGGTGGGTGTCGAGCAGGCGGGTAATCTCCGCGCCCAGCTCAAGCGGCTCGCACTGGTACTTCTTCCGCCCCTGTTCGAGCCGGCTGAAATCGAGCGCATTGTTCACCAGCCGCGCCAGCCGCTGCGTCTCGCGGCCGATGGTGTGCAGATATTCGCCGCGCTTCCCCTCCTCTGCCACCCGCCCCAGCTCCAGCAGCTCCGAGTAAAGCCGGATCGTGGTGAGCGGCGTCTTGAATTCGTGCGATACGTTGGCGACGAAGGAGGTTTTCTGCCGGGCTTCCTCTTCGCTGCGACGCGCCTGCCGGAGCAGGAGCGACCCACCCGAGAGGATGGCCACGACGAAGATGCCGACCAGGAGCGAACCCACGAGAAAGAACCCCCCGCCGGCGCTGCCGCTGTCGTACGGGGTCGCGCCTTCCACGAACGCCGCCACCTCCCACCCCGGCAGCAGGTCTGCCGCGAGCGGCACGCGCGCCGCCGCGGTGGCATTCCGTGGCACCACGCCCGCTTGGTGGAGCACGCGACCCTTGTCGTCGCGCAGCACGTAACCCTCGCCCGCGGCGACCGCGGCCGGCAGCGTGCCGCCCAGCCGGGAGACCAGTGCCGTCAATTCCAATTCCACGCCGCGCACCTCGTCCACTCCGACCGACACCACCCAGCCCAGCAGGTGCAGTCGACCGTCCACCGTCCACGCCGTCCAGCCGCGGCGGGCGGGCGGAGCTGACGGTTCCGCCCGGTAGTCCATCAGGTCTTTTTCTTTTTCGTCGGCGGCTTCGGCGCGCGGCGCGTAATTTGCCCCGGCCTTGGACAGCGCCTGCGCGTCGCGCCGGGCGCTTTGCACCTGGGCAACGTTGGAAGTGACCTGCCGGCGCGCCTCTTGGACGGCGCCGACGAGCGCGCTGGCCGACTCCTCCAGCTTCTTGGCCTCCGGTGCGGCCTGCTCGCTCCACGGCGGGCGATTCCGAAACAGCACGGCGAATCGCCGGTGAAATCCGCGGGCGTTCTCATCCCCCGCCGATGCGGCGGGTCGCAGGATGCGGCCGTCGGCCATGCAGCGGAAGGTCGTGCGCACGAGCGGATTGGTGCGTTCCCATCGTTCGAGAAATGCGTCGAGCCCGGCGGCGGGCGCCTCGGCGAGTGCGTCGAGCAGGCCGGTCTCGACGTCGCCCACCAGCAGCTCGACATTCTCCGCCACCAACCGCGACCGCGCTTCCACCGCCGCCAGCCGGGCCGCGTCCACCACGGCGGCCTGCTCCGCCAGCCGGGCCTGCTCCCGGCGCAGCAGCTGGATGGCTCCCGCCCCCACCGCCAGCGTGGGCAGCAGCAGCAGGAGCCAGTAGAGGTAGATGCGTCGCGAGGATCCGATCACGGCGGCGATGATATTACCGTAGCTTCGGGAGGCAATCCGTTGCGTCGCCCCGGTTCAAGGGCTAACCGATCACCGCGACGACTGCTGGTTGCGCACCTGCGAACTCTCCGCGCGGTAGGACTTGCGCGCGGCGTTGTCGAGACCATCGCGCTCGAGTTTCTCCGCCTCGGCGGGCATCGCCGCGGCGGCCGAGCTGACGCTTACATTACCGTAGGTCTCGGCCATCTTCTGCAGCTCCGCCGCCTGCCGGCGCATTTCCTGCGCTGCCTCGTCCTTGCGACCGCTGTCGACCAGCTCCACCGCCTTGTCCTTGGCGAGGGCGATGACATTCTGCGCGTAATCGGCCTGCACCTTGTGGTCGGCCGAACTGATCACCGTCGCGCGGCTCCGGCTGAACTGCACGGTGCGGGCCGCGGTGAGCGTGGCGGTGCGCCGGGTGAGCGCGTCCTCGTAGGAGACGCGGGCGCGGGCGATCTCGCGCTCGGCACCGTACTCCGCCGGCGTGACTTCGACTTCCACGAGCGCGAACTTCTCCTGGCCGCCGTAGAGCTGGTTGAGGGTGAGCTCCGCGTGCTGGCCGCGGATGACGCCCTCGCGGCCCACGAACCCGAGCGGCCGCACCCCGTCAGGGAACTCGATCTCGATCACCACCCGGCGCGCCACGACATTGAGCACGTCGCCGAGCTCGGCGGCGAAGATGCGCGGCAGGTCCGCGCTGGATTCCACAAAGTAGGTGTTGCCGTCGCTGCGCTGCGCGAGGCGGGTCATGAGATCCTCGTTGTAGCCGAGGCCGAGGCCCACCGTGGTGACGGAGATGCCCTCCTTCAACAACGCGGCCCCGAGGCGGCCGAGTTCCTCGGGCGAACTGGGGCCGACGTTGGCCAGGCCGTCGGAGAGCAGCACGATGCGATTAACATATCCGCCGCACTCGAAATATCTGCGGACTTCCGACGCCCCCTGCGACACGCCAGCGAACAGCGCCGTGTTTCCTCCGGGTTGAATCGAACGGATCGCCCGTTCGAT
>JBGOXZ010000086.1:0-9019 GCA_041479395.1 Opitutaceae bacterium | reverse complement strand
TTCGCCCAGGTCATGCTCGACCAGCCACTGAACTCCCGGGAGGACTACCGGCCGGGCCCCAGTCTCGTCTTCAACAGCGGGATTCGTTTCCTGACCACAGGGTGGCTGACGCCGCAGATCCAGCTCAACGTTCGCTGGGATGGACGCGAGACGGGCAGCAATTCCGATCATGACAACAGCGGCTCCACGGCCATCCACCTCAGCCCGGGAGTGACTGCCGACCTGGGCAACCGCGTTCACGCCTTTGCCTTCGTGCAACTGCCGCTTTACCAGCGGGTCAACGGTCTGCAGCTCGAGCCGCGCTGGCTCCTGTCCGCCGGCTTCCGCTATGACTTTTGAAGTCTGGAGGAAGTGAAGGCAGCGAGGCGGTGAAAGTTCTCTGGACAGCCGCCGATTTCTGCGCAGAAATACAGGAGATCATTGAGCGTGGGCGCCTGCGACCCAGCGCTCGATGAAGCTGGCGTGCCGGCGGCGCGGCCGACAGTGTTGTTTGAGAGTGTGAATTTCCGACCAATTAGCCCACGGTCGGCGCGATGGATAAGAAAAGTGTATGCATAGGGGATGTAATAACTTTTCTGGACAGCCGCGTCGCCCGTGGGCTTTTCGTTGATTCCGGGCTCCGTCCGCTTCGCCGTGACCTGATGAACCTGCGCTGCATCCTCCTCCCCGCCTTTCTCGGACTGCTCCCCTGGACCGTGGGTGGCGCGCCGACCGGCGAACTGCTCCTCAATCCGGAATTCACGGCCTCGGCTGACGGCCGCCTGGCCGATGGCTGGCATGATGGCTCCACCGCGCTGCCGCGGGCGGCCGATTTCGCCATTGCCGCGGAAGGGCCGGACGGCCGCCCTCTCCAGCGGGTGGCGCTCGGTCCCCTCCAAGGCGGGCTGTTTCGTCTCGTGCAGACCATCGCGCCTCCTGCGCCGGGACTGTACCGCACCCGCGTGCGATTGCGGGTCTCCGCGCCCGCGCAGGTGGAACTCGTGCTTCGGACGAGGGCCCAACCGTGGACCAGCTATGGGAGCGTGCGGGAAGATCCGCCGGCGGGCGAATGGTGTGAGGTGGTCGGCTACGCCCGCGTGCCGGTTCTGCGGAACGCGCTCGACTTTGTCATTCTGGTCCACGACCCGGGCACCGTCTGGCTCGCCTCGGCCAGCCTGCAGGCGGTGGAGGAGGGGCGGCTGCCGCTCCCCGAGCAGGCGCGGGTCGAGCGCGTCTTGGGTCCGTCCCTGCCGCCGGTCGACGAAGCGCAGGTCGTCGCCGAGACCGACGCGCGCATCCAGGCCAGCCGCACCGCGCCGCTCACGGTGAATGTCGTGAATGCGGCCGGACGGCCGGTGGCCGGCGCGGTGGTGCGTGTGGAGCACCTGCGCCATTTGTTCTGGTTCGGCGCAGGATTCGACTGGGGGCTGCTGCCGCAATCCAATGAGACCGGGACCGACCGACTCGATCGCGAGGCGTTTCTGCGGCTCTTCAACGCCGCCACCGTGCGCATCTACGCCGAGGACTACGAACCCCGGCCCGGGGTGTATCGTGACGACGCCTGCCTGCAGGCCATCAGCTGGCTCGCGGCCCGCGGCTTGCGCGTGCGCGGGCATCCGCTCTATTGGAACGCGGCGTCGCCCCGGTGGCTCCAGGCGGCGGCCCCTTCTTCCGACCAGGTGCGGATCTGGATGGACCGTTTGCTCGCCCATGCCTCAAGCACGATCCTGCCGCGAATGGACGATGTGGATGTGTTCAACGAGGTCGTGGCATGGGACCGCATTTCGTCGGCCATGACGCCGGTGCTGGCGGGCGGGCAAAAGACCGCCGTCATCGCCGGCTATTTGCGGCGGTTTAAGGGGCTCAATCCTCACGTCGGTGCCGTGGTGAACGACAACGACTCCACCCCCGAATATTATCACCTGCTGAGAAATCTCATCGATGCGGGCGCGCCGCTCGACGCCATCGGACTGCAGAGCCACATGCAGAACGGGACGTGGTCGGTCGCGCATCTGTGGAATGTGCTCAACCGGCTCGGTCTGCTGGGCCGACCGGTGCTCTTCACCGAATTGAGCGTGGTCTCGGGCGCGCCGCGCGCGTTCAACTGGCGGCCGGCCAATCCGCCGTGGGAAACGACCCCGGCGGGTGAGGCGGTGCAGGCTGATTATCTCGATCGGTTCTATCGTCTCGTCTACAGCCATCCCGCCGCCGGCGGCATCATCTACTGGGACTACTCCGATCGGAGGGCATGGCTGGGCTGCCCGGTCGGTCTGCTGCGTAAGGACGGCACGCCCAAGCCGGCCTATTGGCGGCTTGACCGGCTGATCAACCAGGTTTGGCGCACCAATGGCGAGTACCAGGCCGACGCGAAGGGCCGGGTGGTTGTACCGAACGCGTATGAAGGTGAATATCGCATCACGGCCAATGGCGTCGAGCAGCGGGGCGAACATGGCGCCAGTCGGCCGCTGGAAGCCGTCGTCCGGGTGACGCCATGAGCGGGACGTTCTCCCGTGCGCCGGGGCGTCCCGCCGGCGGTCATCGTGTCCCGCCGCTGGCACACCACGGCCGCGAACTCCCCTCTGGGGCGGGTTGGCGCGCGGCATGCGCGGGATAAGCCCATGGATTTCAACCGGCTTACCGTCATGGCGCGCCAAGCCGTGGCCGAGGCGCAGAACCAGGCCCGGCGCCGCGCCAACAACGAGGTGGACACTTGGCACCTCCTCGCCGCGCTGCTCGGACAGGAGGGCGGCATCATGCCGGCGCTGGTCGAGAAGCTCAGCCTGACCGTAAGCGCCCTGCAACTCGCGGCCGAACGCGAACTCGACCGCCTGCCCAAGGTTTCCGGCAGCGTGGATGTGTCTAAAATCTACGTCACCCAAGCCGTCCAGGAAGTGCTCACCCGCGCCGAGGAGGAGGCGGAGAAACTCAAGGACGAATACGTCAGCACCGAACACGTGTTGCTTGGCCTCGTCGACGTGGCCAAGCCCGAGGCTCTGAAAAAATACTTCAAGAGTTTCGGTCTTGACCGGGGCGGGGTGCTGAAGGTGCTCAGCGAAATCCGCGGCAGCCAGCGCGTGACGACCGACAACCCGGAGGCCACCTACCAGGCGCTCGAGAAATACGGCATCGACTTGGTGCAGCAGGCGAGGAAGGGCAAGCTCGATCCGGTCATCGGCCGCGACGACGAGATCCGCCGCACCATCCGCATCCTTTCACGCAAAACCAAGAACAACCCTGTGCTCATCGGCGAGCCGGGCGTGGGCAAGACCGCCATCGTCGAGGGTCTGGCGCAACGCATCCTGCGCGGCGATGTGCCCGAAGGATTGAAGGATAAAACTATTTTCGCCCTCGACATGGGGGCGTTGCTGGCCGGCGCCAAATATCGCGGGGAGTTCGAGGAGCGCCTGAAAGCCGTGCTGCACGAGATCCGGCAGAGCAACGGACGCATCCTCCTGTTCATCGACGAACTGCACAATATCGTCGGCGCGGGCAAGGCCGAGGGCGCGATCGACGCCGGCAACATGCTCAAACCCATGCTTGCCCGCGGCGAGCTGCACTGTATCGGCGCCACCACGCTCGACGAATACCGCAAACACCTGGAGAAGGACGCGGCGCTCGAGCGCCGCTTCCAGCCCGTGCTGGTCGACCCGCCGACGGTGGAGGATGCCATCTCGATCCTGCGTGGCCTGAGCGAGCGTTTCGAAGTGCACCATGGCGTGCGCATCCAGGACAACGCGCTTGTCAGCGCCGTCATGCTGTCCAACCGCTACATTTCCGACCGTTTCCTGCCCGACAAGGCCATCGACCTCGTCGACGAGGCGTGCGCCATGATCCGCACCGAGATGGACTCGATGCCCACCGAGTTGGACGAGCTGACGCGGCGCGTGCTCCAGCTGGAAATCGAGGAGGCCGCGCTCAAGCAGGAAAAGGACGCGGCCAGCCGGCAGCGCCTGGAGGCGTTGCGCAAGGAGCTGGCCGACGTCCGTGAGCAGGCCAATGCGCTCAAGGCGCGCTGGGAAGCGGAGAAAAAGGGCGTCGAGAAGGTGCGCAAGGTGCGCGAGCAGATCGAGCAGGTGAAGCGCGAGATGGAACGCGCCGAGCGCGCCTACGACCTCAACCGGCTCGCCGAACTCCGCCACGGCCGCCTGCCGCAGCTCGAACGTGAGCTCGCCGCGCTGGAAAAGAAGAGCAGCGAGCGGGCGCTGTTGAAAGAGGAGGTCTCCCAGGAGGAAATCGCCGAGGTCGTGGCCAAGTGGACGGGCATTCCGGTGACCCGGCTGATGGAGGGCGAGAAGGAGAAGCTGCTGCGGCTCGAAGAGGTTCTGCACCGGCGCGTCATCGGCCAGGACGAGGCCGTGCAGCTGGCGACGGAAGCCATTCTCCGCGCGCGCGCCGGCATCAAGGATCCGCGCCGGCCGATCGGCAGCTTCCTGTTCCTCGGTCCGACCGGCGTGGGCAAGACCGAGCTGGCCAAGACCCTGGCGGAGACGCTCTTCGACTCCGAGGCCGCGCTCATTCGCATCGACATGTCCGAGTACATGGAAAAGCACGCGGTCTCGCGGCTCATCGGCGCACCGCCGGGCTACGTCGGCTACGACGAGGGGGGACAGCTCACCGAGGCCGTGCGGCGCAAGCCGTATGCGGTCATCCTCTTTGACGAGGTGGAGAAGGCGCACCCCGATGTGTTCAACGTGCTGCTGCAGGTGCTGGACGACGGCCGCATCACCGACGCGCAGGGCCGCACGGTCGATTTCAAAAACACCATCGTCATCATGACGTCCAACCTCGGCAACCGCTTCCTGCTCGAGGGCGTGACGGGCGATACGATTCCCGCGAGCGTGCGCGAAAGCGTGATGAGCGAGCTGCGCCGCACCTTCCGGCCCGAGTTTCTCAACCGCATTGACGAGACCATCCTCTTCAAGCCGCTCACGCTGGAGGAGATCACGCAGATCGTCGATCTGCTGCTGGCCGATCTGAACCGGCGTCTGGCCGACCGGCGCGTGACGGTGAAGCTCGATGCGAAGGCGAAGGAATGGGCGGCGGAGAAAGGCTACGATCCGGTGTTTGGCGCGCGGCCGCTCAAGCGGTTTCTGCAGCGCCAGATCGAGACCAAGCTGGCGCGGGCCCTCATCGCCGGCGAGGTGGCGGAGGGCGCGACCGTGACCTTCAAGATGAAGGGTGACGAGTTGGTGATGGCGTGATGACGGGCGGAACGCGACGGGGGCATCGCGTCCTCAACGTAGCCGGCTGATGGAGTGATTCTGGGAGCGCCTTGTCCCCAAGGCGCTTGTTGGCAGATGCCGCTCCCGAAAAGCGCGTTGAGGTCAACGCGCTCCACCGCATGCTGGGGCGCGTGCAGGACTATCCTCGGCGCCTACACCACAACACACCGGGTTGGGTGGGGGAGGGCGCGATCTTCCATGTGCGCATTCGCGCCGAGGCGGCGCAGTCGCCGCCGCTCACCGAACCGACGCTGGCAGCGGAACTGCTCGCCGCCGCCCGGCGCTACCACGATTTGGGACACTGGTGGTGCGAGTTGTTCTTGCTGATGCCTGATCACGTGCACGCTATGTTGGCCTTTCCGCGTGAGCCGGGAATGCCAACGGTGATTCGTGATTGGAAACGAGGCACAGCTCGTTTCCAGGACGTGTTATGGCAGGAGAATTTCTTTGATCATCGCATTCGTCATGCCGAAGAAGGAAAAGCCACGTGGCTGTATATTCACCGGAATCCTGTGGTAAAGGGCTTGTGCCGGGAGGACGAAGATTGGCTTTATTGGTGGAGCGCGTTGACCTCAACGCGCTGGTGAATGTCGGCGCCGAAGAAGCGCGTTGAGGTCCACCCGTCCCGCCGTGTAGGCTTCCCCATAACCCATGCCCGCCGCCGCCATCCAGACCTGGCACCGCGTCAAGAAGACTGTCGAGACCGAGCAGATCTACGGCGAGCGGTGGCTGCGCCTCGTCTATGACAACCCGGTCGGTCGGTTCGCGTTGTGGCTCCTCGTGCGGCGCGCGGCCTATTCGCATTTTTACGGCTGGCGCATGAACCGCCCCTTCAGCGTCAACAAGGTTCTGCCTTTCATCGTCGCCTACAATCTCGACGTCGACGAATTCGCGAAATCGGCCTTTGCGTTCAAGACGTTCAACGAGTTCTTCTACCGCGCGCTCAAATCGGGAGCGCGGCCCATCGCCACGGGCGAAAACGTGGCGGTGCTGCCGGCGGACGGGCGCCATCTCGTGTTTCCTGATATCGACACCGCCGACGGCTTCTACGTCAAAGGCGCGAAATTCACCCTGGCCGAGCTGCTGGGCGAGGCGCACTTGGCTCGCGAGCAGCAGGTGCTGGCCCCCCGCTTCTCCGGTGGGGCGATGCTCATTTCCCGTCTGGCGCCGGTGGATTGCCACCGATTCCATTTCCCAGTCGGGGGAAGGGCGGGCGAGCCGCAGCTTGTCCGGGGTTCGCTTTATTCGGTTCATCCGATCGCGCTGCGGCGCAATCTCCGTTACCTCGTCGAAAACCGGCGGATGGTGACGCTCGTGGACTCGCCCGCGTTTGGCACGGTGGCGATGGTCGAGATCGGCGCGACGGCCGTGGGGCGCATCCGGCAAACGTTCATTCCCGGCCGCAATGTCGACAAAGGCGAGGAGAAGGGGTTGTTTGCCTTCGGCGGCTCGTGCGTCATCACCCTGTTCGCCCGCGGGCGCATTCAGTTTGATGCTGATCTCATCGAACAAAGCGCGCAACACCGCGAGACCTACGCCAAAATGGGTGACCGACTGGGGGTAACCTTGGCGGCAGTCTGAGCGAGACCCGGGGTCTGATTCGGCACACCAGCAGGGCCTTACGGCACTGGCCGTGTCATATTCTGGAGCGGGCGGTTGCAACGCGGGTCAAGCTGGGTTACTTGCCCCACTTACTCCAGTTGACGACTCAGTCCTTTTAGGGATCCGCCATGAATCCAAAGTTTGACAAGTACGCCCACCCGGAGGCCCTCGTCGACGGCGATTGGCTGCAGGCGCACCTCGCCGACCCGGGCATCCGCATCGTGGAGAGCAACGAGGACGTCCTGCTCTATGACACCGGCCATATTCCGGGCGCAGTGCACATCGACTGGCGCGGTGACTTGCAGGATAACACCGTGCGCGACTACGTTACGCCCGAGGGCTTCGCCGCCGTGTGCGCCAAGAACGGCATCACCCCGGACACCACGATCATCTTCTACGGCGACAAATCCAACTGGTGGGCAGCTTACGCCCTCTGGGCCTTCCGCCTTTTCGGCCACGCCAAGACCAAGCTACTCGATGGCGGCCGCGACAAATGGCGCAGCGAAGGCCGGCCCCTGACCCGTGAAAAACCGGCTTACCCGCGCACGAGCTATCCGGTTCCGCCGCAGCGCCGCGACAAGGAAATCCGCGCGTTCTATGAGGACACCCTCGCGCACATGCAGGCGAAGAAACCGCTGATAGACGTGCGCTCGCCCGGCGAGTTCCGCGGCGAAATCACGCACATGCCCGAGTATCCGCAGGAGGGCGTGCTGCGCGGCGGCCACATTTCCGGCGCGCGAGGCGTGCCGTGGAAGACCGCGGCCAACGACGACGGCACGTTCAAGACCGCCGATGAGCTGAAGAAAATCTACACCGAGAACCTCGGCCTGAAGCCGGACGCCGACATCGTCGTCTACTGCCGCATCGGCGAGCGTTCGAGCCACACCTGGTTCGTGCTCACCCAATTGCTCGGCTACACGCGGGTGCGCAATTACGATGGCTCGTGGACCGAGTGGGGCAACAAGGTGCGCGCACCGATCGAGAAGGGCGCGTGACGATTCCGGATCTCCGCTGCCCGAAACCGGAAGGCTGGAGTCGGGGTCAGATTATTGAATTCCCCGAGCAGTCGCGGCGGCGTTCCGGTATCCGGTGTCAGCAATCCGCGATATGAACTATCCGCCCAATCTGGCTGAGATCGTCAACCTCTTTGACGCGCTCTCCGACGAGGAAAAATGCGAGAACCTGATCGCCTACGCGGACAGCGCGCCGCGCTGCGCGCCGAGGCCGGGTGAGGCCTTCGACCTCGAGGACGTGCGCAAGGACGAGGAGTGCACGGACACGGTGGGCGTGTTCCTGCACATCGACGCCGGCCGGCGCGCGCAGTTCCGAATTTCCCTCGGCCCGCAGGTGCAGACGCTCACCAAGGCGATGACCGCCATTCTCTGCCAGGGACTCGCCGGTGCCACGCCCGAGGAGGTCATGGACGTGCCGCAGGACTTCGTGCCGAAGATCGTTGGCGGCCAGTTGGTGCGACTGCGCAGCCAGACGGTGTATTACATTCTCACGCGCATGAAGAGCGTGTGCAAAGTCTGGCTCAATCGCGAACGGGCCGGCGCCGCTGTTGGCCGGTGATTTGGGTCATCGGCTACTGGAATCCGGACGGGGAAGAACCTGCCATCGCCCCGTGCGACAGGCGTAGCCAAGGCCGACCGGATAGGTTTCGGCCTTGCGTCGGGCGAGCCAAAATCCGCAATCTACCATCCGAAATTGGAACGCCCGGGTGGTGGAATTGGCAGACACGAGGGTCTTAGAAGCCCTTGCCGAGAGGCTTGTCGGTTCGAGTCCGGCCCCGGGCACCAAATTGGATGTAATTAATCCCGATTAGTTTACGATATTCCAATTCCGCGCACAGCGAAAGTTACAGCGGAAGGCACAACAGTAACGCCGTTATTTCAGGCTGTGCGCAATCGTTCGCGGGTACCAAATGCCCCGCTTTCCCGACCGCGGTTCGAGCCTCTGAAGCCGCCTTTTGAGTGGCTCTTCGCGCTAAAGGGGCGGATCGCTGGCAGGCGAAACCGGGTAGCCGCGTGAGCGGCCGCCGAATCTTTTCCGTCAGCTATTTCCCGGCCTCGCGCTTCAGTTTGAGGGCGAAATAGCTCGGATTATCTTTTACGCTCGCTCGATACTCGGTCCACGATTTGAAGCCGCTCACGGCGGCGACAACCGACGCGAGCAGGGTCCACCCGCCGCTTTGGACGGCTCCAGAAAGGCCGAGC
>JBGOXZ010000085.1:0-9110 GCA_041479395.1 Opitutaceae bacterium | reverse complement strand
CTCTCCGTAGGGCGCGACCTTGGTCGCTGCCTGTGGTGGTCTAGGCCACGAGCCCCTCGACGAGCCCCTCGACACGCTCGGGGCCTTGAGCTTGTCGAAACGGCTCGGGGCCCTGAGCCGGGACCATGCAATTGTAGGAGCGAGCTTGCTCGCGATTGCACAGGAGGAATCGCCTGCAAGCAGGCTCCTACACCGCTCACCAAATGGTTTTTTGGGAGTGGAGCGAGATCAGGGTTCGATTGCATGATCCCGCCTGAGCGTGTCGAATGGGCAAGCTCGGGCCCTGCGGAACGAACGAACCGGTAGAGCACGACCGGACGGCAGGCGGGCCAGACCGAGGATTCGCGCCGAGACGCGCCCTGCCCGCTCTGTGCGCTCTGGTTGCCCCCGCGGCCTTGGCGGACCGGAATCAGAAGACGGTCTGCAACAATCCGATGACGCCGACGCTCAGGGCCGCGAGCGAATCGCCGGCGATGAGTCCGCCGCCCACCAGCGACGTCGTGCTCATGTCGACGGGAATCGCCCCCTCCGCTGACTTGCCCCGGCGGGCGCCGAGCCGCGCCAGCACGACTTCGCAGACCGAGCCGATGATCCCGCCCCCCGCCCACCAGAGGCACGTCGGCAACTCCACGAACCCGCCGAAGCTCGACGCATACGGACTCGGCAGCACAAAGGCATCAAACACGAAATCAAAAACCTTCCCTCCCCGCGTGGCGCGGGACCAGGGGAGGTAGCGGCGATTCCGCTTGACCAGCTTGCGGATGATCTCGGTGGCCAGGCCGATGAGGATGCCCAACTGCAGCGCCTTCATGACCTGCGGTTGGGCGGTGGTGATCCCGCGCAACGCTCCGACGAACTTGTACGTCATGGCACTCTGCCACTTCTGCGCCGCTTCGACGTGGTGGCCAAACTGATCGATCTTCAACACCGGGTAGGCGCTCAGGAAAACCCTTGCCAAGGCGACGGCCAGCACCGCCCCCATGACGATGCCGATCACCTGATACCGGAATTGCACGATGCGGTTGGTGCCCAGCCGCCAGCCGGTGGAACGGTCCTGCTGCATGTCGCCGCCCTCGCTGCAGGCGATCAGCAGAATCGAGGCGCACATCAGCCCCGTGCCCGCGTCGGTGAGCCCCACCGCCGCGAGGATGAACACGGTCATCACAAACGCGCTGGAGATCGGGTTCCAGTCCGAGATGCCGAGCGAGATGCCGTTGACGAGAACGAACAGAAAAACGAGCTCGATGCACACCAGCAGATAGCGCCACGGTTCGCCCAGCACCGCATGTCCCACGACCGCCACCGCGGCGCCCCAGAACACCACCCACAACACGAGTCGGAAGATATTCACACGCTTCCAGTCCTCGGCGGGAGGGGCCGGCGGCTCATGGCCGCGCCGCAGCCGCCTGCCGGCCTCGAACAAAATCATGCCGATGTCCAGGATCGCTGCACCCAGAATGGTGCCGAGCGCGATGATGAAACCGATCTTGCGGAAAGGGTCGTCCGGTTCGAGCCAGCCGATGCCGATCAGACGGGGTTTCATCCGGTCGCCGATGAGGGCGACGATCAGCGCCGGCAGGGCGATGCGCGCACCGACGATCATGCCCGCGCCAAGAGTGGAGGTGGACAGACCGAGGTTCGCGACGGCCGGCAGCTTCAGCGACGCCACTCCGCCGAGGTAACCGGCAAAAATCCCCCCGCCGAGCTTGGCAATGGATTTCTTGAGAAAGCTCTTGTCCGTGAGCGCACGGAGGATGTTCGCGACCGCCAGCCCGGAGGGAAACGCCAGCTGCATCCGGTCCACCAGAACGGGCGTGTAGACCATCCCCAAACCCACGCCGAACATGCCGATACAGGTGTAGTAGAGGATGAGCTGCCAGGCCGGCACCTCCGGGAGGCCGAGCCAGTACCGCGCCTGAATGAGCACCGCCATGCCGCACATGCCGGCGACGGATGCGGCCATGGTCTGCATGTAGTTGGCCCCGTGCTTGCCCTCCGGCCCGTAGCCGAGCGTGATCGTGCTGCCCAAGATGCCCGCCAGCACCTGCCCGCCGATGAAAAAGCCGATCGAAAAATTCATGAACGCCGCCGAGACGCCGCCCAGCGGGCCGAGAATGCAGATCGCCACACCTCCGAGCAGGAGGTGATAGGCAGTCGAGCCGATGGGCGGGAGGAAGCGGCGCAGACCGGTTGGGCTGCCGGGGACGGGCATCGATGATTCAGCCTCCCTCAGCCCATCATGGCATCGACAGCTTCAGCGTGTTGCCCTCGATGGACACGTCGGCCAGTTTCTTCCACGCGGCCGTGTAATCCTCTGGAATCTGCTGGTTGCTGATGATGTGACCGAGCACGGGGTTGTCGGCGTCGAAGAATTTGTGCATCGGGAAGGAGCCGATGTAGAATCCGTCGGCGGTGAAGACGAACGCACCGCCGCGTTTCACGAACCGGCCGGAGGCCTGCACGACCAGCGGGCGTTTGACCCCGAACCACTCGATGTTGAGCGTGCCCTTGGTGCCGATCTGCAACACGCCGTTTCGGATGCGGAAGTTGGGCACATCCATCTGCAGCATGGCCGCGGGCGGCGCCGGCAGGGAGGGATTGGGCTTCGATGCGGCTGCGCCTTTTCCCGGCGTCGGCGTGGTTCCGGCCGTGATCCAGGCGTTGAGTTCATCCTCGTTCAGGACCACCGAGCTGCCGCCGAGAAACAGCTGCTTCTTGCGCATCCACTGTTTGCCGCGATCGGAGTCCTTGGTGCCCTCGACGTAGTAAACCATGCCGGCGATACGCTCCTTGGGCATTTCCTTGGCGAGCGCCACCGGTTTCAGCACCAGATACGCGAAGGCGAGCGCGGCGCCCAAGATCAGACTCAGCACCACGCCGAGAACCACCTCAGTCAGGCTCGGACCATGCAGAGCTTTTTCGATTTTGCGGGAGACCATGGCGCACCTTTCGTTTGGTTGAGACGGAATGGACGTTACTGCTTGGCGGGCGGCGTGGCGGCGGCGGTGTCCGTTGGCGCGCTGGTCGGGGCGGCCGGGCCGCTGCTCTTGGCGACGCTGTCGCCAGCGGGCTTGCCACCGCCCGGTTTGGCCGGAGCGCGCCTGTAGTCGGTTTCGTAGAAGCCGCTGCCTTTGAAGATCACGCCGGCGCCGCGACCGACCAAGCGTTTGACCCTGCCCTTCTTGCACCGGGGGCAAGCCGTGAGCGGAGCATCCTTCATCGATTGAAACACCTCAAATCTTTCGCCACATTTCTGGCAGATATATTCGTAGGTTGGCATGGCGCTAAACCGGCCCCTGCTTATGAAGATCCCGGTCCGGCTTTGCGAGACTCTTCTACCGCGCGAAAAACGGCTGGAAACGAGGCGGGCGCCGGGTCATCCCTCCCAGCAAGGTGATGACCATGAGTGGTTAACCGATCACGAGCCCGGCGCGCCGCGCAGGCCGCCAATCGCAAAAAAACCGAAAAACGGAGACCGCAACGCAGACAGGGAAAGCGGACAATGCCGGCAACACCATGCAGGAAAACGCCTGGCGCGATGACTCACCCAGGAGCCGGCGCGGGACCAAGACCGGCTGGAGAATAAGCGTTTGCCAACCTGCTCACGCGAGGGCATTGCGGGGACGAGAAAGAGAGTAAAGTCCAAGCGTCCGTCCATGGAGTTCACTCGCAGATTTGCCGAGCACGTCGCCCGGGTGGAGGGTGGGATCGATCGCCTGCTCCCCGCGACCGACGCCAGTCCCCGCCGCCTGCACGAAGCCATGCGCTATTCGACCCAAGCGGGCGGCAAGCGCCTGCGGCCCGTGCTCGTGCTCGCCGCGGCGGAGCTCTTCGATCCGGAGGGACGCGTCGATCCGCTGCCGGCCGCGGTGGCCGTCGAATGCATCCATACCTACTCGCTCATTCACGACGATCTACCGTGCATGGACAACGATGACCTGCGCCGCGGCCGGCCGACGTGCCACAAAGCCTTCGACGAGGCGACGGCGCTGCTCGCGGGCGATGCGCTCCTGACGCACGCCTTCAAATTGCTGGCCTCGTCCTACCGTTCGAAACCCCGGCTGGCCTCCGCCCTGTGTGACCAGCTGGCCGAGGCCGCCGGCGCCGGTCATCTCATCGGGGGGCAGATGCTGGATCTGATCCACGAGAAATCACCGGAAGTGACCGAAGAGATCCTGAATGAGATTCACGCCCGCAAGACTGCCGCCATGATCTGGGCGCCCCTGGTGATGGGAGGATTGATCGGCGGGGCGCGACCACCGGAGATCGAGACCCTGCGTTCCGCGGGGTTCAGCCTGGGCCTGGCCTTCCAGATCGTGGACGACATCCTCGACACCACTGGCGATGCCGCGACGCTCGGCAAGACGCCGGGCAAGGATGCCAAAGCCGGCAAGGCAACCTTCGTCAGTCTGCACGGCGAGGAAGGCTCGCGCCGAATCGCGGGCGAGCATTCGGCCGCGGCGGTCAGGGCGCTCGGTGCTCTGCCCGGCGACACGACATTCCTCGTGGCCTTGGCGCAAATGCTCGCCACGCGCGGCAAGTAGCGCGGCGGTGCCGGCCTCATTGCCGGCCAGAATCCAGGGCGACGGCCCCGTTCGGCGGATGGCTTTCACACCGGGACTCCCGCGGCGCGAGGCGGCCAACGCAGCAACTGCGCCGCACGCGTGAAGACCGCGTCGGGAAATCCCATGGCCCGCTTGAGCCGGTAGTCGCGCTCCAGCGGATTGCGAATGCGGCGCAGGCGCCACCACGCGCGCACGCCGAACAATCCCATGATCAGCCCCGGATGCGCAAAGACGGGCACGGGCAAATCGCTGCCGTGCACGAGGCGCCCCACGACACCCGGCCGCAGGCAGTCGCGCAGACGCCAGCAGCGATTGGGCAGGTTGAACGCCGCGGTGTCGCCGTAGAGGTTCGGGAACTCGGCCAGCATTTCGAGAAAAACGGGAAAATAGTCCCGATCGATGAATCGGCACGCCGTGCCGCAGTGCGCCGCGATGACGGTCACGCCCAGCTGCAGCGGTGCGCGCAGATTGCGCGGATCCGCCAGGTCGCGGCGAACCTCATCGACCGTGTTCTCTCCACCCGTATGGGCGATGAACGGCAGACCATGCACCGCCATCTGTTCCCAGAACCGCCGGTAGCGCGGCAGCCCGCAATCCACGTTGTGGCAGTTGGGCAGCAACTTCAGCGCGACGGCCCCGGCGTCGATGCAGCGCGCCAGTTCCTCCAGCGCGTCGGGCCGAGCCGGGTGGATCGACACCACCGGCAGCACCTGGGAATGTTCGCGGGCCAGGCGCAGGACGACATCGTTGGGCACGTAGAACGTGCCCCGCCCCTCCCAGCGTGCGCCGTCCTCGCGGTAGACGGCGTCCTGCGCAAAAAGCGCCACGGCGTCGAGTGACGAGCCCCGGATGTGTTCCAGCAGACGCTCCGGATAAATCCGGTCGAGATCGCCCTGAACATCCGCCCGGGTCAGGCCCATCGTGCGCAGGAAAAGCGGCGCGAGCCAACGGCCAAGGCCGCGTGGCCGGCACCAGCAGCCGCTGCCGCTGGAGCCGTTGCCGACCATATGCACGTGGGCATCGAGGATCATGGGATGAAGGGCCGGCCCTTCCCGCCTTCGCACCTGCGCGTCCGCCCCGGGCGACCGCGCGGCGGCGCCAGGAAATGCGTCATGATCACTTCGCGGCTTCCATGGCCAGCTGGCGGCAGCCTTTGAAATCGGTCTTGCCCGAGCCCAAGAGCGGTATCTTCTCCACCCGGCGGATGATCTTGGGAATCCAGAGATTGGGCAGGCCCGCGTTGAAGAGTTTCTCGCGCAGCTCGTCGCCGTTCAATCCGATGGAGGTGAGCAGCACGAGCGCCTCACCCTTGGAGGAATCGGGCACGCCCACGACAACGATCGCGGGGCCCTCGCTCTGGTCGATCTCGTAGACCTCGTTGATCTTTTGCTCGACCGTGCCGTGCGGCACCATCTCACCGCCGATCTTGGAGAATCGCGACAGGCGGCCCTCAATGTAGAGAAAACCATCCTCGTCGAACCGACCGAGGTCGCCGGTGATGAACCACCCGTCCTTGAGCGCCGCCCGTGTCTTCTGCTCGTCCTTGAGGTAGCCGCTGAACACGTTGGGCCCGCGAAACCAGACCATGCCGGACGACGTCAGGGGCAGTTCCGCCCCGGTATCGGGATCGACGATGCGGGCGGTCATTCCCGGGAGCAGCCGGCCCACCGAACCAAGCCGGTGTCCGCGGTGGGCTTCGGCGCCGCGCGCCCTCTTCAGCGGCTCGGGCAGATTGATGTTGGTCACCGGCGTGGTCTCGGTCAGGCCGTAGCCCTGCAGCAGCTCCACGCCAAACCGCTCCTTGAAGGCGTCGTGCAACTCCACAGGCATCTTCTCCGCCCCGGAGACGGCAAAGTGCAGTGAGCGCAGTTCATGGCGTTCGGCCTTCTTCAACAGCGGCCGCAGGAACGTCGGGGCGCCGACGAGCACCGTCACCCGCTCCGCCGCGATCACCTCCGCGATCCTTCGCGAGTCCAGCGGACTCGGGGTGGTGACGATCCGGCAGCCGCGCAAAATCGGATACCACAAGGTCGCGGTAAAACCCATGCTGTGGAAGATGGGCAGGCACGCCAGGAGGGTTTCCTCCTTGGGCAGGATGCCGGTGGCGGAGATCTGCGCACAGTTGCCGAGGATGTTGCGATGGGAAAGCGGCACCCCTTTGGGCTCGCCGGTGGCTCCGCTCGTGAACAGCAGACCCGCCTCCTCACGGCCACCCATCTTGGGCAGGCCGAGCAGGGTCGCCAGGAGCTTGCCCGGGAGGAGCCAGGTGGCGGCAAGCCATTTGAGGATGGTGAGCTTGCCGCACGCCAGAATCTCCCGCCGGAGGTCGAGCGTCTTCTCCGGCCAGGGAAAATTGAGGACCTTCTTCTGCACCGCCTCGGCGGTGAGCACCGTCGAGACCTCGCCGAGCCGCAGACTCGCCTCGATGGCGGCCCGCCCGGAGGTGAAGTTGAGGTTCACCGGGATTTTGCCCGCCAGAAGGACGGCGAGATTGGCCACGCAGCAGCCGGCGCTCGGGGGCAGCACGATGCCCACCCGCCGGTCGGGGATGTTGGCCGCCACGCGCCGCGACAGCGCGGCCGCCACCGCGAGCAGCTTGCCGGCCTTGATCACGCTGCGGTCGCCCGTGCAGTCGACGACCTGCACCTCCCACGGCCGCCGGGCCAGCGATCGCACGCATTCGCGTCCGAGATGCCCCAGCAGCTCGGGGCGCTCGCTGAAGGCGGCCTCCCCAAGATCTAACAGTGCTTTCCGCACCGTGATGGTGTCGATACGACTGCCCGGCAGCGGGCGGCCAATGGTGACCGTCACGGGACAGGGCAGACGATGATGATGCTGCTTCCAAAAGTATTTCTGCCCGGAGAAGGAGAACATCGGGCTCCACAGCCGGTCCAGGAATACCGGCACGACCGGCACGCCGGCCGCATGCGCCATCACCTCGAAGTCCTTGCGAATCTCCATCACCACGCCCGACCGGCTGATCTGGGCCTCGGGGAAGACGCAGACGAGTTCGCCCGCCTTCAGTCTCTCCACCGCCTGCTTGGCCGCCGCCTTCGCCCGCCGGGGACTCACCACGCTCAGCCCAGTCGCGCGGGAGGCGAGCCGGACCCACCACGACTGCCTCGAGCCGGAGAAGGCCATGAACCGTGTCCGCCGGGGACTCGCCACCTGCAGAATCAGGGCGTCGATGTAGGAGACGTGATTGCAGATCACCAGCGCTCCGCCGGTCGACGGCAGGTTTTCCACGTCCTTGACCCGGACCCGGTAGAACAACGCGCTCAACGCGCGAAGCGCCAGGTGGATCGCGTCGTGAGACACGTGGCGGAGCGAATACAGCAGCAGCACCAGCGTCAGGCCGGCGAGCAGGAAGAACTGGGCCGCCGGGGGCAGGTTGAGCATCCGGTCCGAGGCCGTGAGGACGAACAGGCCGCTGCCGGCAAAACCGGCGAGACTGTCCAGCAATCCGACGCCCGCCAACACGCGCCCGCGCCGGTGGTTGCCCGCGGTTTGTTGAATATAGGCATACAGCGGCACGAGGAACAAACCGGAGGCGAAACCAGCGAGGACCAGCCAGGCCTGGAAGGTTACTCCGGAATAGTGGGTCGAAAGGCCCAGCGCCGTCGCCGCCCCCACCAGAAGGATCCCGCCCAGCGGCACGAGGCCCAGCTCGACCCCGCGCCGCGACAGCAGACCTGCCGCAAAATTCCCCAGCATCGTGCCTGCCCCAACGGCCAGCAGCATGGTGCTCGTGGCGGTGGCCGAACCGACCCCGCCCTGATGGGCATCCGCCCCGATCTGCAGCAGCAGCAAATACACGTAGGCGCCCATCCCATAGAAGAACATGATCCCGAACGTGGCGCGGAGCAGCGGCCGCGACCGCCACAACTCCAGCAGCTGGCTGCCGTGCCGGACGAAAAGACCGAGTCTGAACGGCTCGTTCGATTGCGCCGGCGTGTCTCGACCAGCTGGAAAACGGCCCAAGACAGCGTGGACAGTCCCGTGAGGATCACCACGGGCCACAACGCCCCGCGCCACGGGTCGCCCGAACCCGCGGTCCAGAAGTCGAAGACCCGTCCGCCGCCGAATCCGCCGAGCAGGATGGCTGTCACCGACAGCATCTCCATCAGTCCCACGGCCCGGGACAATTTCTGCGGTGCGACCAGCTCGATCAAAATCGCCCGTTTCGCCGGGGCAAAGACCGTCGTCTGCAAGGCCAGCAGGAACAGGCAGGCGACCGCCGCCCAGAGCAGATGCAGCCAGACCGCCGCCGTCAGGAGGGCCATGGCGATCACCTGGCCCGCGAGGGCAAAGTTCAGCACGCGGCTCTTCGAAAACCGGTCGTTCACCCAGCCCGCGGGCGGCGCGAATACCACCAGCGGGGCGACCAACAGCGCGCTCAGCACCCCTTTGACGGCGTCGGTGTCTAAGTCCGGCAGCACTCCGCGGAATTGCACGAGTGCGAACAGCACCATGTTGGCGGCGCTGTTGTTGAAAGTGACCTGGGCCTGCGCCGCCAGCAAAGTCACCAGCGAGCGCGAGGACGTT
>JBGOXZ010000084.1:0-9122 GCA_041479395.1 Opitutaceae bacterium | reverse complement strand
AGACATTTTGTGAACCACTGATTCACACTGATGGAACCAAATGGAACGCTGAGCGAGAATCAGTGTGCATAAGTGGTTTGAGACAAGCAATGCAGCAAACAGCGCAGCAAACTTGGGCTCGGTTTCCGCGAACTCTTTTCCCGGTTTCGGACCGCCACAAGGCCGCGGAGTATTGCGTCGTTGCCACGAGGACTGCCCGGACTTATGCCGGCAGGCATGACGGACACAACGGCTGCGTCTGCTTATCCCTGCTACCTGGAGCTGGTCCGCTCGGGCGAATTGCAGCGTCGCGCCGCGGCTGCGGTGGCCGGTCTGAATAGTTGCCGGGGCTGCCCGCGCGGCTGTGCCGTTGATCGCCTGCATGACAAGGCAGGAATCTGTCGCATCGGGCGCTACGCCCGGGTTGCGAGCTACGGACCGCATCACGGCGAGGAGGATTGCCTGCGCGGCTGGCGTGGTTCGGGCACGATCTTCTTTGCGGGCTGCAGTCTTCTCTGTGCGTTCTGCCAGAACTGGGAGATCAGCCATGATTGCGACGGAGCGGTCGTTTCGGCCGAGCGCCTCGCCGCAATGATGCTCGAACTGCAGGCGCAGGGTTGTCACAACATCAACTGGGTCACCCCGACGCACGTGGTGCCCCAGGCGTTGGAGGCTCTGGTCATCGCCGCTGGACACGGCTTGCGCCTGCCCATCGTTTACAACACGGGCGGCTTCGATTCGCTCGACACATTGCATCTCCTCGACGGCGCGGTGGACATCTACATGCCCGATTTTAAATTCTGGGACACGGAGATCGCCTCGCGGCTGGTCGAAGCTCGCGACTATCCCGAAAAGGCGCGGCAGGCGATCAAGGAAATGCACCGCCAAGTTGGGACGCTGCAACTCGACGCGGACGGCCTGGCCCGCCGGGGCGTGCTCGTGCGGCATCTGGTAATGCCCAACGGACTCGCCAACACGCGGGAGATCGCCCGGTGGCTGGTCACGGAACTCTCACCGGACACTTATATGAACGTAATGGACCAGTACCACCCCGCGGGCGCCGTCGTGCAAACCGGTTCAACGGCACTCTGGATCGACCTGCGCCGCCGCATCACCCGGGAAGAGTTTGGCCAAGCGCTGCGCGACGCTTATTCGGCCGGCTTACATCGGTTCGATGAGCGCGGGGCGGTGCTCGGCGAGCGGAATGTGTTTTAATGGCAGAGAGGAAGAAAGAAACATGATCAAGAGAAGACGATTGTTGTTGCTGGCTTTCGCCGTTGTCATGGCAGCCGGGAGCAACACCGTGCCGCCAACAATCACCACGCTGCCCGCGCCAGCGCGCGATGGAAGCCTGTCAGTGGAGACCGCGCTGCGTGAGCGCCGGTCCCTGCGCGAGTTTCGCAACGAGCCGCTGAGCCTCAGGGATCTCTCGCAACTGATGTGGGCGACGCAAGGCATCAGCAATCCCGAAGGCGGGCGGACCGCACCGTCGGCCGGCGCCCTTTATCCGCTGGAGGTGTATGCCGTGATTGGCCGGGTGGAAAACCTCGCACCGGGTGTGTATCGGTATCGGCCGCGGGACCATGCCCTAGCGCAGGTGAGCAGCGGCGACAGGCGGGCCGGTGTGGCCGCTGCGGCCCTGGAGCAGAGCTGGATCCAGGAAGCCCCAGTGGTCGTGGTCATTGCCGCGGTCTACGGACGCACCACACGAAAATACGGTCTGCGCGGACATCGCTATGTGCACATTGAGGCGGGCCATGCCGGTGAGAATCTCTGCCTGCAAGCCGTCGCCTTAAAGCTAGGCGCCACGGTCGTGGGCGCGTTCGACGACGCTGCGCTGCAGACCCTACTCAATCTGCCACGGGAGGAACAGCCCCTGGCGCTTATCCCCGTGGGTCGGCCGCGGTGAGTTGATCACCGCGATGTACGGATTGCAGGAATCGAGATCAACGGCCGGCATGGCAGGAAGCGCGTTGGCGGAATTCAACGCCCCGTCGCCCGCAAGTGGGCTTCCTACAAGCTGATGTTCGTTCATCATCCCAGCAACGCATCGAGCAGGGCGTGAAACTTGAGCTCGGTCTCGGCGAACTCCTTTCCCGGTTCCGAGCCGGCCACAATGCCGCCGCCGGCGTAGACCCGCGCGCCGCAGCCGTCCACCAGCGCCGAGCGGATGCCGACGAAAAACTCGCCGCCGCCGCGGTGATCGAGCCAGCCCACCGGCGCGGCGTAAAGGCCCCGCGGAAAGGCCTCCAGTTCCCGAATGTGCGCACAGGCGGCCCCGCGCGGCGAGCCGCCCACGGCCGGCGTCGGGTGCAGCCGCGCGAGGACTTCGAGCAACCGCACGCCGGCGGGCAGCGTGGCGCGCACCGGGGTCTGCAGGTGTTGCACGTTCGCGAGGCGCAGCAATATCGGTCTGGCGGGATGGTCGGGCTTGAGGCCGAGCGGCGCCAACCGCCGGATGATCGACTCCAGCACCAGCCGTTGCTCGCGCAGGTCCTTGTCGCCGTGCAGCAGCGCGCCCCCCAGGGCGGCGTCCTCGCTCGCCGTGCGACCGCGCGGCGCCGAACCTGCGAGCGCCTCGGTTAAGAGCGTTCCCTCCTGCACCCGCAGCAGCCGCTCCGGGCTCGCGCCGATGAAGCTCTGGCCGCGCCCGTTGGCGAACGAGAAGGCGTAGCAGTCGGGAAACCGCTGCCGCAGGCCGTTGAGCACCTTCAACGGGTGCAGCCGGTCCGCCGCGGTCAGCTCCTTGCACCGGGCCAGCACGATCTTGTTGAATTCGCCCGCCGCGATCATCTCCACCGCCCGCGCGACCGATGCGCGGAAAAAACCCTCGCCGCCCGCCTCCGCCATCCGGACGGCGCCAGCCTCGATGCTCACCGCGCGCTCCGAGAAATCCGGCGCGGAATAATCGAACGCCCGGAACTTGGCGTGGGCGCGCCAGACTTTGGCGGTGAGCGCGTCGAGGTCGGCGGCCGGCTCGACCACCAGATTGGCCACCGCGACCGTGCGATCCTGCGTGCGGGACACCTGCCAGCGCGGCACGAAGAGCCGCACCGCCGGAAACGGCTCGCCGGCCTCCACCTCGTCGAAGAACGTAAACGCGCCGAGGAAATGCGGTCCGCCAAACGGCCGCGCCACCTCGCCGACCGCGATGGTGCGCGCCAGCACGTCGTCGATGAATTCCTGGCAGGCGGCGAACCGCGCCGGGCCCTGCGCGGCAAACGCCAAGGCAGCCTCCGCCCCGGCCACCGCCCAGCCCTCCACCGGCCGCTCCGCGTAGAAATGCAGCTCCGCCGGCTCGAAGATCGACTCCAGCACGGCCAGCGGATCGAGCGGCTCGACTTCGAGGGAGATGCTCACCAGCCGCGGGCGGCCGTCGCCCGCCGCCGCGGCCCGGCATTGCCCGAGAAACGCGCGCAGCGCCTCCGGGGTGGCGTTGGCGGATGGATCAAGGGGCAGGGTGATCATGGCGGACGCAAGGCAGGAGCGAGCTTGCTCGCGCTATAACGCATTAAGATCTCCGGCCGGCGTCGGGATCGCCTGCAAGCAGGCTCCTACACCGGCTTCTCCGGTCGGGGGAACAGCACCAGCGCCGGCTGCACCCGGCATCCGGTCAGGCGATCGCCCCACCCGAGTTCCTCACTCCAATTGGGTACGGGCGTGTGGCCGAGCGCGGCGTAGACTTTGTCCACGGTGGCCGGCGTCACGGGCGCGAGCAGGGTGACGCCCAGCCGCAGCGCCTCGGCCATCGTGGCCAGCGACGTGCGCAGCAGCGCCTGATCCCGGGCCTCGGCCGACTTGGCGAGCTTCCAGGGAGCCCGCTGCTCGGCGTACCGGTTGATCGCCTTGATGAAGGTGAGCGTGCGGTCGAGCGCCATGTGAAATTGGAAGCCCTCGCAGAGCCGGATCGACTCGTCGCGCGTGCGGTTCCAGAGCGCCTGCAACTCGCGTTCGGGATCCTCGGCGTCGCCCGCGGCGGGCACGATGCCCCCGGCGTAGCGGCTGATCATGTTCAGCGCGCGGTTGACGAGGTTGCCGAGGTCGTTGGCCAGATCGCTGTTGTACCGGCTGAGGAACAGCTCGACCGAGAACTCGCTGTCTTGGCCGACATTCATCTCGCGGATGAGGAAGTAGCGAAAGGCGTCCGCGCCGAAGCGGTCGATGAGGTCGAGCGGGTTCACGACCTCGCCGGTGCTCTTCGACATCTTCTGGCCGCCCTTGAGCAGCCACCAGCCGTGCACCAGCAGCGCCTGCGGCAGCTCGATGCCGGCGGCGTGCAGCATGATGGGCCAGTAGACGGCGTGCGGCGGGACGAGGATGTCCTTGCCGATGACGTGCCATGTCGCCGGCCAGATGCCCGGCCGGTCCGCCACGGCGGAATAATAGTTCACCAGCGCGTCGAACCACACGTAGGTCACGTAGTTTTCATCGAACGGCAGCGGGATGCCCCAGGCGAGCCGCTCGCGCGGGCGCGAGATGCACAGGTCGTTGAGCGGCTCCTTGAGAAACTCGAGCACCTGCTTCTGCCGGAAGCGCGGAAAAATGAAGCTCTCGTTTTCCGTGAGGAAACGAACGAGCCAATCCTGGTAGGAGCGCAGCTTGAAGAAATAGTTCGGCTCCACGATTTCGGTCACCTCGCCGTAAATCTCCGGCCAGGAGCCGTCGGGCAGGCGCTCCTTTTCCAGCAGAAACTGCTCCTGCCGCGTGCTGTAGAAGCCGCGGTATTCGGCCTGGTAGATCTCGCCCTGGTCGTGGAGCCGCTGCAGCAACTGCCGCACCACCCGCTTGTGCCGCTCCTCGGTCGTGCGAATGAAGTCGTCGTAGGACACGTTCAGGCGGTCATAGAGCGCGCGAAACTCCGCGCACATTTCGTCGACAAACTGGGGCGGCGCGACGCCCCGCTTCTGCGCGCTCTGCTGCACCTTTTGTCCGTGTTCGTCGGTGCCGGTGAGAAAATGCACGCGATCGCCCATCAGCCGCCGGAATCGGGCGATCACGTCCGTCAGCACCTTTTCATAGGCATGGCCCAGGTGCGGCGACCCGTTGACGTAGTCGATGGCGGTGGTGATGTAGAACGGCTTCATGGCAAAGGGGGGTCAACCCTAGCGGCGGAGAGGCAAATGTCGAAGGTTTTGACGCCGGCCGAATACCGTCCAATATCGGCTCGCCCGGCCTTTCCGCATGCAGCCCTTCACCCGCCAGTTCATCATCACGCTCATCCTGCTGTTGGTGTTTCTCACCGCCGCGCTGACCGCGCAGGCGTGGCTGCAGCGCGAGACGCGACGCCTCCAAGCGGACACCGTCGCCGCGAAGCGGGCGCAGTTTCTGCAGGCGCTGGAAATCGCCCATCGGCCGCCCGAAACGTGGGACGACACCTTCCAGCGCCAGCTGGGAGCGATGCTCGGCGCCACCGTGGTTCTGCAACCCGACGAACCAGCCACTCCCCTCGCCTCCCTCGGACCGGGACTGCTCGGCTTCGACTACCGCATCCCGGGCGAGCGCGAACTCCATGCCCGGGTCACGTTCGTCGCACCGGCCGCGAGCCGGCTGGTCGCGCTGCACGAGCGGATGTTCGTCGCCGTCATCCTGCTGGCCCTGCTGCTGTTGCTGGTCTCCGTCGCGCTCGCCCTGCCCCGTCGAACCGCGCCCGAAAGCGGCACGCGCGGGCCGTGGGCGGCCGCCCGGGCGGAGATGGCCGGGTTGGAGCGCTTCGCGCGGATGTCCGTCGAACGCGGCGAGGCGCTCGAGCGCGAATCCGGGGCGCGCCAGCGGGCCGAGGAGGATCTGCAGCTCAGCCAAACGATGCTGGGCCAGTCACTGGAGGAGCGGGTGCGGCTCGGGCGCAACCTGCACGACAACATCTGCCAGACCCTGTATGCGGTGAGTCTGACGCTCGAGGGCCTGCGCCCGAAGGTGGCGGGCGGCGGGGCCGGTGAAACCACGCAGCGGCTCGACCAGTGCATCACGGAGCTGCGCCGGCTCAACCATGAGGTTCGCTCGTACATCCAGCAGCTCGAACCCGATGCGGTCCATCGCCAACCGTTCCTGGAGGCGCTCGACGCCATGCTCGCCGCGCAGCCGTGCGCCGACGACACGCGCCTGGTGCGGAACGTGGACAAGGAAGCCGCCGCGCTCATCGCCCCGGAACGGGCCACCGACGTCGTGAACATGCTGCGCGAGGCCATCAGCAACAGCCTGCGGCATGCTCGCGCCCGCACGATCACCGTCCACGCCCGTTGCGACGAGGGCACCGTGGTGCTGGCCGTGCAGGACGACGGCGCCGGCTTTGATCCGTCCGCGATTGGTACGGGCGGTCACGGCCTCGCCAACCTGCAGGCGCGGGCGGCGGCGCTGGGCGGCGCCGTCAGCGTGGTCTCCGCCCCAGGAAAAGGGACTCGCGTTTTGCTGACGCTACCGGTTACTTCCGCCTCATGAGCGCTCCCGCCGCGCACCCCGTCCGGTTGCTGATCGTCGACGACAGTCCGCTCATTCGCGCCGGGCTCCGCGCCGTGCTGGAGGATCGCGCCGAAGTCGCCATCGTCGGCGAGGCCGGGACCGCGGCCGAGGGCCTGGCAGCGGTGATGCAGCACAGGCCCGATGTGGTGTTGCTCGACCTGCGGCTGCCCGACCGGCCCGGACTGGCTGTCTGCCGCGACATTCTGCAGCGGCGGCCGGAGACGCGGGTGCTGATCCTCACCTCCTCCGCCGATGAGCGGAACGTCCGCGAGGCGATCGCCGTCGGCGCGCACGGCTATCTGCTCAAGGAAAACGACGGCGCCTCGCTGGTCGCCGCGATCACGCGGGTCGCGGCGGGGCACTCGGTGCTCGATCCGTCGCTGGCCGACCAGGTGCTCAACCTCATGAAGCGCGGCGCCGGGACCGCAGCGGACCGGCTCGCCGTCCTTTCGCCGCAGGAACGACGGGTGCTTGCGCTGCTCGCCGAGGGCCTGACGAACAAAGGGATCGGCGAGCGGCTCGGCCTGACGGAGAAGACCGTCAAAAATTATCTCAGCAACATTTTCGACAAGCTGCATCTGACCAACCGCGCGCAAGCTGCGGTGCTCTATGCGCAAGAGAACAAGGCGCCCGGCGGCTAGCCCGTGCGGCTAAACGGCCGCGTCTTCAAACCATCGTTCTTGCTGGTTGTCATCCTGAGCGAAGCGAAGGATCCAGAGAGATTCGGCAACCGGCGTCGAGAGCGTTCTCCTGGATGGCTGCCTGTCGGCCCACGGCCTCGATACTTCACCTGTTCAGAATGACAATCCGGGTTTGGAGACACCCTGACGTTGCAGGAGCTGCTTCGCGCCGGGAAGTCACGACGCGACTCATATCACGTCAGGGGACTGTGCCGCTCCGACAGTACGGTGGGGCTCCTGCACGGCGGTTCGCAGGTCGCCAGGGTCCAACGGCCCTGATCCACCAGGGACTTTTTTCCAGCCTTCCGCCTCTTGGGGGAGACAAGGAGGGAATGCTACTGTGCAGACGGCAAATAACTTCACCCGGTGACCACCTGCGGTCGACCACCACCTGGTTCTCCCCCCGCCCTGCAGCCGGATCACGCCCGCGACAGCGAATTTCCTCCCCAAGCCAGAAAAGTAAAGGTCAACCCAATGGGCTCTCATCCATCCTCAAGTTCCGCCAGGCGCGGCGCACGCGGCCTGACGTTGATCGAGGTCGTCATTGCGCTCTCGATTTTGGCTCTCTCGCTCGGCGGCATCCTCGCGGCGCTGATGCAGTCACGCCGCCTCACCGAGGGCAGCGTCATCCAAAACTCGGCGATGACCGTCATGCAGGGCTACGTGGAGCAGATCAAGAACATGGAGCTCAAGGACGTCGTCCACGCAGACAAAGATCCGGCCGCCGGTGGCGTTCCCGTTCTCGGCGCCTCCTTCGCCATCCCCACGCGGTTCAAGGAACCACCTACCTCCGGGACAGACGATGGGTTGGACTATCTGTGGACCACGCCTGGAAGCCCGCCCGCCCTCAGCACGCTGACGCTCGGTGTCACCCCCGCCGGCGTGGTGGACAATCTCAAAGACTTTCCCGACGTCAGTGGTTCGACGGGCACTGCGTTGGCCTGGTCCACGCTCTGGCCGGGGGCACGCAATGTTCCGACGCCCGATCCGAACGTCAAAACCTCCACGGCCTATCCGACTGACCTGCATCTCAATATCTGGGTTTGGGTCCAGGATCTCACCGGCACGACGGCCAATGCCGCGCAAGTGTACGGTATTACCACGATCTACACCTGGCAGTTTCAGGATGGGAATAAAACCCGCTACATCATGGGAACCGTCCGCTCCATCCGCTCTGCTGTGCCCACATTCTAGCCATGCAAACACATCGTCCTTGCCCCCCTCCCCGCACCCGCGGCTTCACCATGACGGAGCTGATGATCGCGATGACCGTCCTTGGACTGACGATGGCGGGGGTGGTCACCTTCACCTATCAGGCGCTCAACACCTATGCCTACGACAGCGGCCGGCTCCTGGTGAATCATGACATGCGAAAATTCACCGGCGATATGGCGACCGACGCCGTCTACTCGAATTACTTCCGGATCTATCCGAATTTCTCTCATCGCACCGACACCGTTTCCGGAGTCACAACCGACGCCGCAGTCCGCGACGGCCAGTCGGGCGATTTCCTGGTGCTGGTATTTGCCGACACCGATACCACCGGACTCACCACCGTGAATCAATTGATCGGCTACTATCGCGATCCCAGCGATCCGGCGCATCCCGAAACCAGCCTGGGACCCGTGCGCAAATTCGATGTCACCATCAACCCGAGAGTCATCATCGGCTCCACGACCAACACCGGCGCCAGCCCTCCCGTCTACACGATGTATGACTTGCTCAACCTCTACCAGCCGACCAGCAACGCCCACACGAATGGCAAGGTCATCCAGCTCGCGCAAGGGTTGTCGAACGGCACCCTGTTTTATAACTTCTACGATCGCAGCATCATGATCAAGGGACAGATCGAGGAGCAGGGCAATCTGATCAAGAAAGCGGTCAATACCTACAATTTCACGGTCTCCCCCCGCGGCTAAACCCGATCCATCATTACCATGAATGCCCTACCTTCCACTTTGCCCCCGCGCCGCAGGCGCGGCTCCGCCTTCGTCACGGTTTTGCTTT
>JBGOXZ010000083.1:0-9164 GCA_041479395.1 Opitutaceae bacterium | reverse complement strand
GGTCTGGCAGCGGCGTGACCTCAACTACCTTGGCAAGCGCAAACTTCATGGATAAGGAATCTGTTGCACAGACTGATGCGCTTGGCAACGCCGCCAATTGGCCTGCAACTCCGTCTGATGCTGCTGCGCCCAGTCGAGCACGTCGCGCATCCGAGCCCGTGGCAAGCTGCCGTGCAGCATCAGAACTGGTTCGATTCGGATCATGGCTTCATCATCCCCAGCGTAAGCGTGAAAATGCGGCGGCGGATAGTCATTCACGCGGATAATGATGGTCACACCCTTGAAGCTGGCAACGGTGGGCATGGCTGAGGTTTGGTGGCTAACAGAATCGCAGATCAATCTCCATGTTTGTTTTTTTCTCGGTTCTCGCATCCGAGGATCTCAACCACCCTCCCGTGCTGGCGGCTTGCCCCGCCGCACGCGCCCGGCATAACAAGCCCTCATGTTTGAGCATCGCCACGAACCCCTGCTCCCGCGCCGGGATTACTACCGGCGTCTTCTTCAGCACGCCCTGCTCGGCTTGGGCCTCCTGACCGCCGGTCTCTTCGTGGGCATGGGCGGCTACCATTTCCTCGAAGGCCTGTCCTGGCTCGACGCGTTTGCCAATGCCGCGATGATCCTTTCCGGCATGGGCCCGCTCGACCCGATCAAGACTGCCGCGGGCCGACTTTTCGCCGGCATCTATGCGATCTTCAGCGGGGTCGCCTTTCTGACCACCGTGGGTGTCCTGCTGGCACCGGTCGTGCACCGTTTCCTGCACAAATTCCATCTCGAATCCCGGCCGCCCCGCCCGTAGCGCCGCGTACCTTGACACGCGCAACCCGGACGACCGATAGCGGTTCGCGCGCGCTCCCCGCCGCGGATCTCCTGCGCTCTCTGGCGCATGGTGCGGAATGCGCGGGAAGGGCCGCCTGGAGGCACGCACCCTTGACCGCGCGGGTCCCCACTTTTTCCGGGGCGGTTTCGCCTCCGGGGTGCGCCGGACTCCCCACCCGGCAAACGCTGGCGATGACGAGCCGGTGGTCGCCTGCGCCTGCCGGCGCGCGCCGCCTGCAGCGCATGGCCTCACGGCTGGATATCAAAGCGCTGCTCTCCTGCTGGCGCGGGCCGCGGCGGACGTTTCATACTCTCTGAACGAAACTTCGGTTGCACCCGCCGGTCCCGCCGCTAGCGTTGCCTCCTCCGCAATTTCGTGACCGCCGCCGCCGACAATTCCCTGCCCTCCACCCGTCCGCCGGGCCGCGCTGCCTCGCCGGAGCCTCCGCAAAGGCAGGTCTCGCTGGGCGTGATCTTTCTCACGCTCTACATCGACCTGATCGGGTTCTCGATCATCTTCCCGCTCTTCCCCGCGATGCTCGAGTATTACCTCGGGCGCGAGGGGCACGGCGGCCTGTTCGGGTGGCTGCTGGCTCACATCGACGCCTTCGCCCGTCTCACCGGCGGGGGAGGTGGCTACACCCCGGTGCTTTTCGGCGGGATCCTCGGCTCGCTCTATTCCCTGCTCCAGTTTCTCTTCGCGCCTTACTGGGGCGAACTCTCCGACCGGCTCGGCCGGCGCCGCGTCCTCCTGCTCACCGTCACCGGCATCACCTTCAGCTACCTGCTGTGGGTCTTCAGCGGCTCGTTCTGGCTGTTCATCCTCGCTCGGCTTTTCGGCGGGGCCATGAGCGGCAATCTTTCCGTCGCAACCGCCGCGGTGGCCGACGTGACCTCGCGCGAAGATCGCGCCAAGGGCATGGGGCTCGTGGGCGTAGCCTTCGGGCTCGGCTTCATCACCGGCCCCGCCATCGGCGGCCTCATGTCCGGCTACAACCTCCTCCTCCATCATCCGGGCCTGGCCGCCTACGGCATTCACCCGTTCTCCCTCCCCGCCCTGATCGCCTTCGCCTGCTGCCTGTTGAATCTGGCCTGGATCTACGCCCGGTTCACCGAGACGCGCCGTCCCGGCGCCCAGGCGGCTGCCCCGCCGCGCGAGCGTCATCCCCTCAAAGCCCTTTTTGGCATCGCCGACTCCCGCGTGCGGCGCTCGAATCTGCTCTACTTCGTTTTTGCCCTGGCATTCAGCGCTGTCGAATTCTCGCTGGCGTTTCTCGCCGCCGATCGGTTCGCTTATACGCCGCGGCAGATGACGGCAATTTTCGTCTTCATTGGCTTCATGTCGATTTTCACCCAGGGAGTATTGGTGCGAAAGACCGTGCCACTCTTCGGCGAGCGCCGGGTTTTGGTGGCTGGCGTGACGATCTTCATGCTCGCGCTTTTTCTGATGGGCTTCGCGCCGAACCAGGCGGTCTTCTACGCCGGGCTGGCCTGTCTGTCGCTCGGCTCCGGTTTCACCAACTCCGCCATCTCCGCCCTGATCTCGCTTTACAGCCGCGTCGACGAACAAGGCAGGGTTCTCGGCGTATTCCGGTCGCTGGGCTCGCTCGCCCGCGCCATCGGGCCGGTGGTCGGTGGACTCATCTACTGGAGGCTCCATCCGGAAGGCCTTTATGCGCTCGGGGGCCTGATCATGCTCGTGCCGATTGTCATGGGCCTCCGCCTGCCCCAACCGGAAAAATGAATGCGAAGCTGAGGTTGCAAATCTCCCATGAGGCGCGGTGGAGCCGCGTCCTGCCCTGGATTCTCGCCTCCGGCCTCTGGCTGCTGCTCACGGGTTGCGCGACGTTCCGCCTGCCGCCGCGGAGGACCAGTCTCGAATCGGCGCAAAGCGTTCTCAAAGCATCCCTCGTGTCCAACTTTCTCGTCGTTGAGACCCAGTGGGACAAGCACGGTCCCTACCACTTTATCATCGACACCGGTTCCTCCGCCACGCTGGTGACGCCCGACCTCGCGAAGCGTTACGGCGGCCGGGCCCGGGGCAACCAGGCGCCCGTGCGCGTGCTCGGCGCCAATGGCCAGGTGAAGCTGCTCAATCCCGTCAATTTGAAGCGCCTGGAGCTCGGTTCGGCGCGTTTTGAGGGTGTCCAGGCGCTCGTGCACGATCTCGCTGACCTCTCGAGCCACCTCGGCGTGCGCATCGACGGCGTGCTGGGATTTCCCCTGTTCCGCGAGACGCTCCTGACGGTCGATTATCTCCACTCGGAAGTCACCATCACGCCGCACGGCGTGCCGATGGCGTTGCTCGGTGTCACGATACCTTTCAATAACGAGCAGAACACGCCGCTCATCCCGATCCAGCTCGGCACCGAATCCTTCATCGCCCTGGTCGACTCGGGCAGCGACGCCGCGCTCAGCCTCAACACCGTCGGCCTCCACCCCAGCTTTCAGTACGGACCGAAGCCCGGCGCCTTGGTGGCCACCCTCGCGGGCGACCGCCTGCGCATGATCGGCCGGCTCGCGCAACCGCTCACCATCGGCGCCTACGTCATCGAGGACCCCATCGTCGACATGACCGACGAGTTGTCGTCCATCGGCGGCGGCCTGTTGCGGAATTTTGCCGTGACCTTCGACCAGAAGCGGAACCAGGTCACCTTCTTCCGGCCGAATTTCGACCCGATCAAGGTCGTGCCCCTCCGCAGCACGGGCTTGAGCTTTACCAAGACCGCGGCCTATTGGCGCGTGGCGGCGGTGGTGGCCGAGTCGGCGGCGGAGAGGCTCGGCGTGCAGGCGGGCGACTTGTGCACGCGCATCAACGATGAACCGGTGTCCGCCTGGCCCTTCCGCCGCTATGCGGAACTGATCCACACGGCCCCGCGCGTCACCTACACTTTCATCGACGGCAACGAGGAGCAACAGGTGACGCTGCCGGTCTTCGACTTGGTGCCCTGAACCGCCCGGGATTCGCTTCAAGAGCCACCGCTCAGGAGCGAAGATCCCTGGCGGATTTGGAATTCCCTCTCGAATTTCAAATCTCAATCAACGAATCCGCCGCAGGCGGAACGCGGCGGCGCCGTCGCACCCCGTCTCCCACGGGCGGCTGCCGCGCGTCTGGTCGAGCGCAAACCGCCCGCCGGCTGCGCGCAGGAACGTCTCGATGACACCCTCGTTTTCCTCGGGCTCGAGGCTGCACGTGCTGTAGACCAGCCGGCCGCCCGGCCGGGCGTCAGCCTGGGCTGAGCCGGGCGAGTCCGTCCCGGGGCTGGCGACGAATCGCGCGGCTGCGGTGAGCAGGGCGAGTTGCTGCCCCGCGTGCTTCGCAATGTCGGCCTCGCGCAGCCGCCATTTCACGTCGACGCGGTGTCGCACCACCCCCGTGTTGGAGCAGGGCGCGTCGAGCAGCACGGCGGAATATCCGGCCGGCAGTCCGTGTTCTTTGAGAAGCTGGGATGAAAGCGCCAGCACGTCGGCCCGGACCAAGGCGACGTCCGTGGCGCGCGCCTTGGCGAGATTTTCCTTGAGCCGGTCGATCCGGCGGCGGTCGGGCAGATCGACCGCGACCACCCCGCCGGCCTTTGCCCGGTTCGACGGGCTCAGGGCTTCCGCCGCCGCTGCGGCCGGGGCCGGCGGGGCGGAGGCGGAAACCGGCGAAGTCTCGCCGCGGGGCGCCGTTTCGTGCTGTGCTCTCCGTTCCAACATATCCGCCAGCAACAGACTCTTGCCGCCCGGAGCGGCGCACAGATCGAGCACGGTTTCGCCCGGCTGTGGATCGAGCAACTCCACCGCAATCAGCGTCGCGGGATCCTGCAGATAAAGCGCGCCGTCGGCCAACCGCGGCTCGATTTCCAACCAATGACCGGCCGGCACCGCGTAGAACCCCGGCCACGCCGTCGTCTCCAGCCAAGCCGGTGGATCCGCCGGACCGCGCCAGCGCCCGTAAACGGGCGGAGGCGACTGGTTCCATTCCAATAAACGGCACGTCGCGTCGGCCCCGAACTGCGCCAGCCAGCGCCGCACGAGCCATTCAGGATGCGAGAAGAACCGCGCCAGCTCCGCCGCCCCGACGGCGGCGCCGGGCGGCGCTCCCCGGAGGTCCGGCGCGCGGGCTAGCCTCCGGAGCACGGCATTGACGAGGCGCGCCTCCGCCGGACTGAGCAGCGTCTTCGCCTGCCCGACCGCGTGGTGCACGATCTTGGCCGCGTGTCCTTCCTCGGCCGGCGCCGCGCCTGTCTCCAGCAACTCAAAGCCGGCCACCAACAAGACCGCCTGCAGTCTCGCCCGGGGCGGGTGCGTCACCCGGGCATCGATGGCCGCACGGAGGCGACCATAATGGCGCACCGCCCCAAACAACAGATGTTGGCAGCGCGCCCGATCCTCGCCGCGCAGCGCGTCCGGTGCCTTCCGCCCGGCCTCCTCCATGAGCGCATCCACCCGCACGCGCCGTCGCAACCACCGCTCGAGCAACGAGACCGCGACCGGCCACGCACCCGCGGACCCATGGTTTGGCAAGGACGTCATCCCTGCCACGCTAAGATACACAGTTTGACATTCCATCCCATTCTCGACTCAACTCATCGTTTTACGTCCGCCACATCGCGAATATGAATTCTGAAGCCGTTCAAGCGCTCATCGCCAAAAACCCGTCGCTCAAAGCGGCTAAAGCCAAACTCGAGGCCATGGAGCCCGGCGCTTATTGCGTCCACCGGAGCTGGGGGTTCGGACAAATCAAGGACTACGATGAGGCCGACCAGAAGCTGGTGTTCGATTTCGCCGGCAAGAAGAAGCACCGGATGGATCCGGCCTTTTGCGTCGGCACGCTCGAGATCCTGCCGCCCAAGCACCTGCTCGTGCGCAAGGAAACCGAGCCGGAAAAGATCGCCCATTTGATCGAAGAGAAACCCGTCCAACTCGTCGTCGAGACGCTGGCCGCCTTTCCCAACAAGGCCACGACCGCCATCGACCTCGAGATCGTGCTGCAGCAGGTGATCGGCGAGGAGAAGTTCAAGAAGTGGTGGTCCTCCGTGAAGAAGCAAGTCGCCAAGGATCCGCGCATCGCCGTCCCGGCCAAGAAAACCGAGTGTTACGTGCTGCGCGACGAGCCGATCTCGGCGGAAGATGAGATCCTCGATCACTTTGCCAACACCCGCTCCGCGCGGCGGCGCATCCAGCTGGCCGAGGACCTGCTGGGCTCCGCCACCCGCAAGGAAACCAAAGCGGACCTGAGCCCCGTGCTCAACGGACTCGCCGAGGTCGTCAAGGACAGCAACCAGCTCCATCCCGCCGAGCGGCTCTACGGCGCCGCCGTGCGCGACGAACTGGCGACGGTGCTCGGCGCCGACGTCGCCACGTTCAGTCCGAGCCTGGGCGAACTCGTCGCGGACACCCGCCGCCTGACGGACATGGCCGAGAAAATCCCCGTCCATTTCCAGACGCATTTCCTCGAACTGATCAAGGACGCGCATCTGCTCGAATGGAAGGATTTGACCTTCGCGCTGCTCAAGACCAGCCAGGGGAAATTCACCACCGAATGCATCAATTTCCTCGTGGACAACGGCCACGCCGAGGAACTCGCGACGGTGCTCAAGCGCTGGCAAACCGAGCAGAACCTGCGCGCACCGGTGTTGCTGTGGATCGTCAAGAACCGCCAGTCGAAGAAATTCGCCAAGCTCCTCAACGATCTCATCACGCCGCGCCTGTTCAGCGCCATTTTCTTCGCCATCGACTACGAGGCGCTGCAATCCGCCGGCGCGCGCCGCATTCCGCTGGCCGAAATCCTCAGCGACGACCCCGACCTGATCTCCGACCTCCTCGCCACGGCCGACCCCGAGACCGCTCGTGATCTGGCCAACACCCTCCTGCTCAACCAAGGCTTCGAGGAATTGACCAAGAAATCGCTGCTCGCCCGCTTCATCAAGACCTTCCCCTCCATCCAATCGCTGGTCTCCAGCGAAGGCGAGTCGAAGACCGAGCAACTGCTCGTGTCGCGGGAGAGCTACGAGCGCCGCCACCAGGAGTACGACCTCATCGTCACCAAGAAGATTCCGGAGAATTCCCGCGCCATCGCCGCGGCGCGCGAGCAGGGCGACCTGCGCGAGAACGCGGGCTACAAGATGGCCAAACAGGACCAGCAGCTGCTCATGGCCCAGAAATCCCAGCTCGAGCGCGATCTGGCCCGCGTCCGCATCACCGATTTCCGGGACGGCAGCACCGATCAGATCAGCGTGGGCAGCGTGGTCGAGCTGCGCGAGGGTGCCACCGGCCAGACCGTGCGTTACACCGTGCTGGGACTCTGGGACGGCGATCCGGAAAAACACATCATCTCCTACAAGACGCCGCTCGGCCTGGCCCTGCTCGCCAAGAAGCCCGGTGATCACGTCAAGGTGAAGTCCGGCGGAACCGAGCACGATTATGTCGTGACCGGCATCAGCCTCTACGTCGACGCGCCGCCGGCGGCTGTTACCTGAGCGCGCCCGCGGGCGAAGGGGCGCGCTCCCGCGTTTCTCCCCGGTCCGACCTGGTCGGCCGCCCCGTTGCCCCCTCCGAAAAGGTCCCGCCACGATCCGATCCGCCCCCGGCTTCCCCCCGCCCCGTCCCCGCGCATGGAGCATCTGCTGAAAGGACTCGTCATTGGTTTCTCCATCGCCGCCCCGGTCGGGCCAATCAACCTGCTCTGTTTGCGCCGCTCGCTGGCGGATGGCCGCCGCATGGGCCTTGTCTCCGGACTGGGCGCCGCCGCGGCCGACACCACCTACGGGGCGATCGCGGCGGTCGGGCTCACGGCTGTCACCGCCTTTCTCGTCAACCATCGCCCCTGGCTGCAGTTGTTCGGCGGAACGTTCCTGCTGGTGCTCGGCCTGATGACCATGCGCGCCCGGACGCCCCGGCGCGAGGCGTCGACGCCGGTGCACGTCGGGCGGCTGCGTGACGCCTTCGTGTCAACTTACATCCTCACGCTGGCCAATCCGATGACCATCATCGCCTTCACCGGCGTGTTCGCGGGACTCGGCCTGGGCTGGCAGACCGGCGGGACGATCGATGCGCTGCAGCTCATCGGCGGCGTGTTTCTGGGGTCGTCGCTCTGGTGGCTGGTCCTCGCGCTGCTGGCCGGCACCTTTGGCCGGCATCTCGACGACGGCATGCTGCGCTTGATCAACCTCATGGCGGGCGGCGTCATCGCCGCTTTTGGCGCCTGGCAGCTCTCCCGGCTGATCGGGGAACTGATGCGCTGAGGGCGGCCACCGTGGAATTGACGCCACCGTTCCGCGCCGGCATGGGTGGGAGGCAGGCTTCGCGCCGCCCTCCACCCGGCGGCCACCGATTTGTCCTTTGAACTCCTCCCTTGACACTCTGAAAATCCTCTCCGATCCCACGCGCCTGCGGCTGCTGGCGCTGCTGATGAAGGAGGAACTCTCGGTCGCCGAGTTGCAGGAGGTGCTCGGCATGGCGCAGTCGCGCATCTCCTCGCAGCTCGCCCTGCTCCGGCAGGCTGGATTCGTGGCCGACCGGCGGGAAGGCAAGAAGGCATTCTATTCGCTGCGCGCCGGCCTCGCGCCCCAGCGGCTGGCGCTGCTCCGGGCCGCGGGCGACGCCGTGGCCGACACACCGGAGTTCGCGGAGGACCGCGACAACCTCGATCGCATACTCCAGAAACGCCGCCGCGTGGCCGAGCAGTACTTCAACCTGATCGCCGGGCGGCTCGGCAAGGGGTACTGCCCCGGCCGGTCGTGGGAAGCCATCGGCCACCTGGCGCTGCGGCTCGTGCCGCCGATCGTCGTGGCCGACCTGGGCGCCGGCGAGGGCCTCATCTCGCAGCTCATCGCGCATCGGGCCGAGCGCGTGTGGTGCATCGACAACTCGCCGCGCATGGTCGAGGTCGGCACCGAACTGGCGAAAAGAAACGGCCTCGCCAACCTCGCCTACAAGCTCGGTGACATCGAGGACGTGCCCCTGCCCGACAAGTCGGTCGACCTCGCCATCCTCAGCCAGGCGCTGCATCACGCGAACCACCCGCAGACCGCGGTCAGCGAGGCGTTCCGCATCCTCCGCCCCGGCGGGCAGCTCCTCGTGCTCGACCTCAAGGAGCACGCCTTCGAGAAGGCGCGCGAGCTCTACGCCGACGTGTGGCTCGGCTTCAAGGAGAGCGCGCTGCACGGTTTCCTCAAGAAGGCCGGCTTCCAGCAGGTCGAGGTCACCGTCGTGTCGCGCGAGACCGGAGAACCCGGTTTCGAAACCCTGCTCGCCAGCGGCGTCAAGGGCGCCAAGTGATGGGCTCCGATCCGGCCTCCGGTGTTCGAAATCCGACATCGGAATCAGCCCGCCGTCCCGTCCTTGCGCGAATGGAGGCAGAT
>JBGOXZ010000082.1:0-9217 GCA_041479395.1 Opitutaceae bacterium | reverse complement strand
CGCTGCACGAGAAACTCGGGATCAGTTCAATCGCGGAACTGGCGCGCGCCTGCCAGGAGGGGCGGGTGGCGGCGCTCGACGGATTCGGAGAGAAGAGTCAGGAAAAGATTCTGACCGGCATCCGCCATCGCGAGGCCTATGCGCGGCGGCACCTGTGGTGGGATGCCTTTGCGGCGGCCGAGCCGATCTTGCAGGGATTGCGGGCGCTGCCGCAGGTGCGGCGCGCGGATCACGCCGGCAGCCTACGCCGCGGGCTGGAGACGGTGGGCGATCTCGACTTTCTGGTGGCGGCGGCGGAGTGGGCGCCGATCGTCGATTGGTTCACCACCCGGCCGGAAGTGAAGGAGGTGACGGCAAAGGGCGAGACGAAGGCGAGCGTGCGCTTCGCCAGTGGCTTGCAGGCCGACCTGCGCATCGTGCCGCCCGGGCAGTATGTTTTTGCGCTGCACCACTTCACCGGCTCGAAGGACCACAACGTGCAGATGCGCCAGCGCGCGCTGACCCGGGGGCTGAGCATGAGCGAATGGGGACTGGTGCCGGCCGAGGGCGAGGGAACGGCCAAGGACAAGGCGGAGGCGCAGCTCCGGACCCGGGGGGCGCAGCGCGGAAACATTGAGACCGAGGCCGACCTGTTCGCGGCCCTCGGTTTGCACCATATTCCGCCGGAGTTGCGCGAAGGGTTGGGCGAGATCGAGGCGGCGGAGAAAGGCGCGCTCCCGCGCCTTGTCGAGGCGGGCGAGATTCGCGGGGTTTTTCACAACCACACCACGGCATCCGACGGCCGCAACACCCTCGCGGAGATGGTGGCGGCGGCGCAGGCGCACGGCTGGGAGTATCTCGGGATTGCCGATCATTCGAAGGCAAGCTTCCAGGCGAACGGGCTCGACGAGGCGAGATTGCGCAAACAGATCGCCGAGATCGTGGCGCTCAACCGCGCGGACCGCTTCACCACGCATGTCTTTGCCGGCGTTGAGTGCGACATTCTGCCGGATGGCCGGCTGGATTTGGGCGAAGCGGTCTTGCGCGAGCTCGACTACGTGGTGGTGTCGGTGCACTCGGCCTTCACGCAGAGCGAAGCGGAAATGACGGCGCGGATCATTCGCGCAATTGAGCACCCGTGCACGACCATGCTGGGACATCTGACCGGCCGACTGCTGTTGAAGCGTGAGGGCTACCGGGTGAACGTGGCGAAGGTGGTCGACGCCGCGGTGGCGAACGGTGTGGCCATCGAACTCAACGCCAACCCGCAGCGGCTCGATCTCGATTGGCGGCACTGGCGCCGGGCGGCTGAACGCGGCCTGCGGTGCTGCATCAATCCCGACGCGCACGACACCGCCGGACTCGACCATTTCCGCGTCGGAATCAACGCCGCGCGCAAAGGCTGGCTGACCGCAGAGCACATCGTGAACACCCGCCGCCTGGCGGAAGTGAAGGAATATCTGCGAGCGAAGTGACGGGGTGGCCGCGCGCGTTGGCTCTGCGAATTTGGCCGGAGGCAGGCCGGGGAATGCCTTTCCGAAAGAGCGAATCTTGGTGCGAAAACGGCCGGAAAGGAGGATTTGCCGCGATTTGTCGAGCCTCCAAACCTACCAAAAATTGAGTGTGCGGGATGGTTGTAAGAGACAGGCAATGCTACCCACGATAGGGTGCCTCCAGATGAGCCGGTAGGGCTAGGAGGCGCCAGCCAGCCTTCAACCGACCCCAAAAGCATATGACTTACAAAAAGCAGTGCCAACCTGCACATTGCAATGCCAAGCGGGCGCTGAAACTCATTCCCGCGCCCCGATCCTCCAAAGACGTGGTCTCGCTGCTCACGTTTGCCGCCCACCTGGGATTGGCCAACGCCGAGATCGTTTCACACCTGGCGGAGATGGGCGCCCTGTTCCCGAAGGAGCTGCTCGGGGCTTTCAAGGCGTTCCAAGAGAGGCGGGCGTGCGATAACTAGGACGCTCGGGCGGGCAACCGTCGCACTGTTCGTGGCCGGGGCGAGGCACGCTGATGGGGGAAACATTGATGCGATGCCGATACGCCTCGCAGGAAACAGTTTGTCGTGTCCTTGGCGAATCGAAGCGGGCGCCGGTCTTGGATGGATTGTGTTTATTATTAAAAGAAAATTGACAAGAGAGTAATTTGCCGCCTTGAATCGATGCAGAGCCGGTCACTCTGGTGACCCTCCTGCATCCCCTATGCATCACAAGTCCGACAGTCATCACCGCAAGCGCCGTTCCGGCCGACAGGGAAGCAAGCCCGGCGTCACACGTGCAGAACGGGCGAAGACAAGCATGGCACGCAGGCCCCGGCGCCGCAGAAACGCCGGCGGCAACTCCGTGGATCTCTTCGCGCACGTCTGTGAAGTCATGGGCCTGTTTCCGAATGAAGCCAATCAGGCGCTCGCCGAGCTGGTCGGCAGGATGAAGGCTGAAAGGCTGGCCGGCGCGGCGGTCAAGAGAGACCGCCGCGCCGGGTTTTCTTGAGGCAGGCGCGCGAAGCGCCGGCGGCAGGAACCGGGTCGCAGGGAGGGCGGTGGGCGAGCCGCCGGGAGCTCGCGTTGAACGGCCGCCTGGCCGGGCCTGCAGGGCTTGAGTTGCGCCGGCGGGTTTTGCTTGGAATCAGGCCGTCGAACGAAGAGACACAGGGCATGCCGGGATCCGAAACGACCGAGGAATGGTTCGATGTGGTTGACGACGTCGATGCCGTCGTGTCCCGAGCCACACGGCAGGAGATGCATGGGCGGGGGCTGCGGCACCGGGCGGTGCATGTGCTCGTGTTCAACCGGGCCGGAGACCTGTTCCTGCAGAAACGGTCGCTCAACAAGGACACAGCCCCGGGAGCATGGGATTCCTCGGCGTCCGGCCACGTTGGTGCCGGGGAAGCTTACGATGCCTGCGCCGTGCGCGAACTGCGTGAGGAGATCGGCCTGCATGCGCCGGCGCCGACGCGCTGGCGTCGCCTCCCGGCGTGCGACGAGACCGGTCAGGAGTTTGTCTGGGTTTATCGGCTGGAAGCGGAAGGGCCGTTCACGCTGCATCCCGAGGAAATCGAGCGGGGAGCATGGCTGGCCCCGGCAGAGATCACCCGCCTCGTGCGCGAGCAACCGGCGGCATTTGCCAGTTCATTCCGCCTGATCTGGCAAAGACTGGCGGAGAGAGGTGACGTTCCGGGCTGATCTTTCTCCGCGCGGATTGGTGGCGGCATCCGGCGTGAACGCCGCGCGCGGCTTCCTAATCCGGCCGCAGGCGCTTGATGGCCTTGAATTGCCGGGGCGAAAGCAGACGCCGCGGCACGCGCCGTTCCGCCTCGGCGAGCAGAAGATCCCAGTCCTGATCCGTCGGCGGGCCATACGGCTCCCAAGGCTGATGATGCCCCTGTTTGCGGCTCCAGGTCGCGGTGCCGCCGAAGATGATCACCCGGATCTGGCATTTGCGGTCCTCGGCGTCACGGGCCCACCAGCCGAATTCCATGCTCATGGTGCGGGCACAAATTCGGGCAGGGTGTCAGACGAACCCACGGAGCCATCGCTGTCGGGAGCCAGGGCAAAGGAAGCCACCACCCGCCCCAGATGGCAGCGGCCTCGGTAGTGCCGGACGCGCCGCACCACCACCTGCTCGGGAGAAACGTCCACCGCGTAGGACGCAAACGGGGGGCAAAACGACCCGGTGTTGATCACCACCACATCCTGGCAAAACCACACCCCGGGCAGATGGGTATGACCCACCACGGCAAAGCGCGCCCGTGGCCGGTTGCGGCGGACAAAGGCGGCGGCGCGTTCGGGCAGCTCGCGCCAAGCCCGCACCATCGCGAGGGTGCGCGCGGGCGGCCAGAACTTGCGCGCGGTATGCACGGTGCGGCCCCAGCGCTTGCGCGGCGGCGAATCGTGCGGCATCCGCACCTGCGCGCAGGCGCGCTTGCAGGCGGCCAGGCGCGTCTCGAACGAATCGCGTTCTGCGGCAGTCAGCGCGGCAAGCTGCTGGCGGTAGAGCTCGCGAATCTGCGGCCGCTCCGGACTCCAGGGCACGAGATCTTCGAACAGAATCTCGCCGTGTGTTACGAACACCAGTCCACCGAGCAGATCGAGATGATGCGTCGCCGAGATATCGGCGTCATGATTTCCGGTGAGCAGCATGATCGGTGGCGCCTCACCCCCGACAAACTCCAGAAAGTGCCGCCGCATGTCTTCCATCCGCCGCGAGGACGGACCAGATCGCGTCTCAAGGCTGTCACCGTTGAAAACGATCCGGTCGGCGCCCGCAAAGAGCGGACGCAGCGCCGCGAGCGAACGCACGCGGCTGGCAGGTTCGCCGTAGTGTATGTCGGACAGGATGCGAATGATTCCGATGGCCACGGACTCAATGAACAGAGCCAAAGTCGCGCGGCCCGGCAATGTTTTAGATGCGACCCTGAGGCCGGCCGTGGCGCCAAGGTCACGGCTGGTCGGCACGGCGCGGGCGCTCGGACGCCGTCCCGCCGATGCCGGCCGGTCGGGCTGCCTCGCGCGAGCATCCACGCGATCAGGGTCGCGGTAGCGGAATTGAGGTATTGCCTTGCGGGCTGCCGGCGCCGGCCCTCAACTGCCCGCATGGCTTTGTTTGGATCTTTCGCCGTGGTGCGCGGGCAGTTCGCCCGGTTCCCGGAATTCCATGCGGCCTTGGCCTATGCGGAGCAGGCCTTGGCGCCCGGCTCGGAAATCCACTCGCGCATCGCCGGCCTGGCCAGCGGGTCGGTGCACCGCCATGAACTGGCCGATGGCGCGTATGCCATGGAAATGGCCTATCAGACGAAGCGCCGCTCGGAGGGATTCTTTGAGACGCATCGCAAGTTCATCGATGTGCAGGTGGTGGTGGCCGGCGAGGAATTGATGGAAGTGGCCGGCGCGGCACGGCTCGGCGTCACGCAGGCCTACGACGAGGCAAAGGATTTGACCAAATACACCGACACCGATGCCGCATCCGTGCTCCGGGCGCAGGCCGGCGACGTGGCGATCTTCTGGCCCGAGGATGCGCACATGCCGGCACTCGTGGTCAGGAATCGCGGGCTCGTGCGGAAAACGGTCATCAAGGTGCCGGTGCCTGCCTGACCGAAGGAGGATCCGCGCAGGGCCGGCCTGAGCCGGCCTCATGCATTTGGCCGCGTTCTGCTGACCAGCAGAACCTCGTCGCAGTTCCGTACCGATCGGTACGGGTAGGGCCCGACCTTGGTCGGTGCCCCTTTCCTCGCAAGACGGCGCGGACACAAGGTCCGGCCCTACGTTCAACTGCATGACTCCGGCCTGAGACGGGGATGACCAACCCCGCGAGCCAAGCAGGCGGCGAGGGGAATCGGGGCGTCAGGATTTCAGCAGCTGCTGCGTGAGGAAGGCCGTCTGCAGCGCCGCCAGCTCCGTGAGTCCCTGCTGCGCGAGGGTGAGCAGGCTTTCGAGCTGGTCGTGTGAGAACGTCGCCTCCTCGCCCGCTCCCTGCACCTCGACGAACTGGCCGCGGCCCGTCATGACGACGTTGAAATCGACCTCGGCGTCCTTGTCCTCCACATAGGCGAGGTCGAGCATCTCCTGCCCTTGGAGCAGCCCCACGCTCACGGCGGCGACCGAATCCGCGAGCGGATTCTCCGCGATTCTCTTCGCGTCGAGCAGCTTTTGGATGGCGAGGCGGGCGGCGAGAAAGGCGCCGGTGATCGAGGCGGTGCGTGTGCCGCCGTCGGCCTGCAGCACGTCGCAGTCGATCCACAGCGTGCTTTCGCCGAGCTTCTGCAGATTGAGCACGGCGCGGAGCGAGCGGCCGATGAGCCGCTGGATCTCAACGGTGCGGCCGTCGAGTTTGCCGCGGCTGATGTCGCGCGGCTTCCGCTCGAGCGTGCTGTAGGGGAGCATCGAGTATTCGGCGGTGAGCCAGCCGCCGGTGACGCCTTTTTGTTTCATCCAAGTAGGCACCTTGGGTTCGATCGTGGCGGCGCAGATGACCTGCGTGCTGCCGAAGCGCGCCAGCACGGAGCCGGCGGCGTACGGGGCCGGGCCGGCCTCGAAGATCACGGGACGCAACTGGTCGGCACGGCGGCCGTCGGCGCGGGTCAGGGACATGGGCGGGGGGCGGGCGTGGGCGGCTCGGGCGCGGGGCGGGCGGGATTACGGTGGCCCGCCGCGGCTTGGTTCCTCGGGGGGAAAAGGAGCAGCACTGAACTTGAGCGATTTCGTCCTCGCGCCCTCCGGTGGCTCCGCCATGTGGGCGATGAGGCGTTCGTTGAGGTCCTTGGCCGGATCGTGCCCCATGCGCTTGAGCGCCTGCACCATGGCGGCCACTTCGACCAGGCGCGCAATATCGCGGCCGGGCCGCACAAACAATTCGATGTGCGGCAGCTTGATGCCGAGAATCTCGTAGTAATTCTCCTCAAGGCCGGTGCGTTCCTCCACGGCGTCGGGCGTCCACATCCGCAGGGAGACCACCATATCGATGCGTTTCTCGAGACGGACGCTCTTGATGCCGAACATTTCCGCGATGTTGATGATGCCGATGCCGCGGCATTCCATGTAGCCCCGGCTGAGGGAACGGCTGCTGGCCATGAGTTCCCGCTCGTCCAGCAGTTTGATCACGGTGATATCGTCGGCCACGAGGCTATGGCCGCGCTCGACGAGGGCGAGGGCGCACTCGGATTTTCCCACGCCGCTGTCGCCCCGGATGATCACGCCGACGCCCTTGATGTCGACGGTGGTGCCCTGCTCGGTGGCGGAGGGGGCGAACTCGTTGTCGACACACAGCGTGGCGGTGTTCACGAAGTTCATCGTGATCATCGACGTCCGGAAGACCGGCAGGTGCCGCTCCTTCGCGACTTCGAGCATCGACTTCGGGCAGTGGTAGTTCCGCGTGAGGATCAGGCACGGAATGTGGCGATCAACCATGCCGTTCAGGACGCTGCGCTGGGTCGCCTCGAGCTGCGTGCGCAGGAAGGTCATCTCGGCGGCGCCGAGGACCTGGATGCGCTTGTTCGCGAAATACTTGAAGAACCCGGTGAGCGCGAGCGCGGGCCGGTTGATGGCGGGCTCGCGGATCAGACGATGCAAGCCTTCGCGGCCGGTGATGAGTTCCAATTTGAGCTTGGCACCGTAGGTTTCGAAGAAGTGGGCGACGGAGATGCCGTGGATGGCTTTGGGCATGGGGCGGAGGGGCGGGGAAGGCGGGTGCGGGCGGGCGACAGGGTGATTAATGACAAAGTGACCAAGCGGGCGCCAGCTCAGAGGTTGAAGTCCTTGCCGAGGTAGAACTCCCGGACCTTGGCGTCATTGATGAGGTCATCGCGCGTACCCTCCGCGATGACGCGGCCCTCGTGGATGATGTAGCCGCGGTCCACGATGTTGAGGGTTTCGCGGACGTTGTGATCCGTGATCAGCACGCCGATGCCGCGCTCCTTGAGCTGCCGCACCATTTTCTGGACGTCGGCAAGGGCGATCGGGTCAATGCCGCTGAACGGTTCGTCCATGAGGAGGAAGCGCGGCGTGGTGACCAAGGCGCGCGCGATCTCGAGGCGGCGGCGCTCGCCGCCGGAAAGGGTGTAGGCCCGCTGCTGCGCCAGGTGGGCGAGGCCGAGCTCGTCGAGGTGGCGGCGGACGTGCGCGGCACGATCGCGGCGGGCGATGGGCAGCGTCTCGACGATGGCGAGGATGTTTTCCTCCACCGTGAGCTTGCGGAAAACCGACGCCTCCTGCGGCAGGTAACCGATCCCCAGCCGCGCCCGCCGGTGCATGCGCAGCCGCGTGGCGTCGGCGCCGTTAATGAAGACGCGCCCACGCGTCACCGGCACCAGGCCGACGATCATGTAGAAGGTCGTGGTCTTGCCCGCGCCGTTGCGGCCGAGCAAGCCGACGATTTCGCCAGCACTGATCCGCAGGTTGACGCCGTTGACGACCGCGCGCTGGCCGAAAACCTTCACGAGGCCGTCCGTGCGGATGGAGGCGCCGTTCTCCGGCCCGGGCGGGGCCGTTGCCCCGGCGGGAGCGGTCGGCGGGGTTGCGCGCATCGGGCTGGAGGCGTTTTCCATGCTCAAGGCTGACGGGTGGGTTCGGCGGGCGGGACGGGCGGCGGCTGATTCTTGTCGAACCCAAGGTCTTTCAACGGCGGCAGGGTGATCCGGACGTTGGTGCCATCGACGCGGCGCTGACCCCGGTAGAGAATCAGCGGCTCGCCCGTGGCCGTCGAATTGTTGCCGTGATCGACGACCATGGGCCGGCCCGTCAGGGTGATGGTGTCTGCGCCGGGGAGCACCTCGGCGCGCTCGCAGGTGGCCTCGCGGTCGCCTTGGACGATGTGCACCTTGCCGGTGGCGACCAGCGACTTGAAGCGATCCTGTTTGCCCACGGTGTCCTGCCGGTCGCCGCTGCGCAGCGACACGACGTCCAGCCGGTCGCAGGTGATGCGGATGTCGTGGCCGGTGACGGTGACATTGCCCGTGAAGACCGAGACGGTCTGGGTGTCGGTGCTGCGCATCTCGAACGACTGGCTTTCAATCACCGTCTCGGGGGCGGGTGTCTCCGCGGCGCGGACGGGCAGCCCGACCGAGGCGGACAGAAGGCAGTACCAGGCGGCGCGACAGCGGGACGTCATCGGAGAACATCTTTCAATTCGGCATGGAAAACTACGTGGACGGTTTTGTGGATGGAAACCTTTTTCTGGCGGTGGTCGTAAGACCAATCCTCGCCCGTCGCCTCAAGATCGTCGTTGATGAGCCGGACGCGGCCGGAGCCGCGCACCTGGCCCTCGTTGAGGAGCGCGGTGGCGGAGGGGCTAAGGAAGACGGAATCCACGCGATTGGAGGCATCGCCCGTGAACACGGTAAGATTGAGATTGGTGACGGCGATCTCGCTCTGGTTGACAAACAGGCCCTGGGAGCCGCGCAGCACCCACGAACGGTAGCCTTCCTTGGTGAAGGTGGGCACGCTGAAGTTGACGACCGGCGCGCCGGGTGTGAGCGCGGTGGGGTGTTCGTCGGCGCCGGGCAGGAACGGGGTGCCGGCGGCGAGGCCCAGGGCGCAGAGCGGAAGAAGAATGGCGCGCACGGGAGGCAGGGATAGGCGCTAGGCGTGTGTTCAATCCTGGATTGTCATTCTGAAAGAAGTGAAGTACCGAGGCCGCAGGCCGACAGCCAGCCATCCAGCTGAGCTCCGTCGGAGTCCGCTGCTGCAGCTTGCTGGATGCTTCGCTGCGCTCAGCATGACAGATCCCGGGATTAGGGGGTT